>JAFAKI010000411.1 GCA_019235595.1 Mucilaginibacter sp.
TCGGAAGTCGGAAGTCGGAAGTCGGAAGTCGGAAGTCGGAAGTCGGAAGTCGGAAGTCGGAAGTCGGAAGTCGGAAGTCGGAAGTCGGAAGTCGGAAGTCGGAAGTCGATGAAAGCTTAACTAATCAATATACAAAACAATACAATAATTCAACAATAGATCAATCCAACAATAAATCCGAAATCGAAATTCCGAAATTCGAAATAAAAAACATTCCGCATTCGGCATTCCGAACTCCGCAATTCACTATTGACCAATGGCTAATGACTAATGATAAAAAAACCCCGCATGTGCTCCCTGCGGGGTTTTGTGCCGTTTTGAGTATAATGTCGGCTCCGGGATAGGATGGCCGCTTGATAATCTAAACAACACTAATGGCATAACAAACTGTTAAAACAGATGGTTTTAAATAATTGAAAGTTTCGGTGGAAGTGGGAAAGAAGTTTGCAGTGGCCGGTGGGCAGTTGGCAGAAAAGAATAAATAATCTTATTGCAAACTGCAAACTTAAAACTGCCAACTGAATTCGGCATTCCAAACTCCGCAATTCACTATTGACCATTTACCACTCACTATTGACTAAGAACCATCAGAAAAAATATCCAACCGACAACCCCATTGATCTGTTGTGTATGGTTGTGCCCTGGTAATAGCAGAGGTTATTTAAACCAAGACTATAGTTAGCGTCTATTATCACATTCTTTGATAGCTGTGTCCCGATAACGGCGTTGATGCCATAGTCGGGGTTTTTATACTGGTAGCCGTCAATGGATTTGGTAAAAGATATGTCGCTCTTTTGATTTTGTACCGCATAAGTGCCTGACAGGCCATAGCCCACATAGCCCCCGCCGCCAAAATAAACTTTAATGGTCCGGGTCACTTCGGTTTTATACAGTATATTAAGGGGCAACTCAAGATAGTTCATTTGTATTTTGCCTTCAATGGGCTTTTGAACAGTTTGGTTTCCGTTGGATAGCGCCTGGTTGTATTGATAGCCCTTATTGCTATAAAATAAGCCTGGTTGAATTGACCAACTCGCAGTCTCATTATCCAATATATTAATGTCGAATATTGCGCCGGCATGAAAACCAAGTAAATACGTGCTTTTAGTTGTCGTGCCGAAGGATTTGATGGACTGATTAGACAGGCTTACACCCGCCTTAAATCCAAAACCTGCCGATTGCCCGAATACAAAAAGTGACGGGATGATGAAGCAAATTGTGAGAAGGGTCTTTCTCATATAAATTAATAATTATTAAAAGGTTAACTTACTTTTACGTTGCTACATTAAATAAGTTACATTAAGTATTAAGAATCAGTAATTAATGGGAGTCGGGAGTCGGGAGTCGGAAGTTGGCAGTCGGGAGTCGGAAGTCGGAAGTTGGAAGTCGGAAGTCAGAGCAGAAAGCGGAAAGACCAAAGCAGAAAGCGGTTATCAAACAGGAAGAAAAAACAATTCCGAAATCGAAATTCCGAAATCCGAAATAAAAGATCATTCCGCAATCGGCATTCCGCACTCCACAATAAAACCAATGACTAATGACTAATGACCAATGACCAATGCCCAACTTCATGCCTGCTTTAAACACCAAACCAGGGCTATTAGCATGGTCAATGCCACTACGGACCAAAAAATGTACCTCATTATGGTAGCGCCCTGCGGTATTTGGGGTTGCGTTTATAACGTCCGGTTTTTAAATCCCAGATGTACTCAGATACGTCGTTATTGATATCCGGCTCTTTGTTCTGTTGGGTATGATTAGGCATGATAAGAAGGTTTACCCTAAAATAACTAAAAACTTAGCTATCTCCAAGCAGATGGGCGGTGTGAAACAAGGATGTTACTTACCGTGGGCGCCGTGCGGGAGGATCAGGTCGTTTTCAAACGAATGTTTGCAACTGCGGCAAAAATAACTGGCATGCTTTTTAAGAATGCCCAGGGCTAAAAAGTAAACTGCCATAACAATACCGATGCAGAACACTGTTTCGCTGAAAATGATGAACAACATCAGTCCTGCGTCCCATTCACCGGGTTTAAGTAGGGGAGTGCGGATAACAAGGTATCCGAGAACGATAAAGACAAAACATACAGCCGCCCACAAAAAATATCTCCGTCTGCTGTAAACGGCAATATTTTCGCACTTGCATTTCGGGCACTGTAACTTTTCCATTACAAGGAATGTTTGTTACAAGTTAGCAAAATTTTAAAAAGGATGCAAGTGTTTTTTCTGAATGGTCATTAGTCATTGGTCATTGGTGAATAGTGAATAGTGAATGGTGAATGGTCAATAGAATAGAGGCATACAATCATCCCACACCTTGCATTATGCCTTTCACAATTAAAAATACCCCAATGACCAATGACTAATGACCAGTGACCAATGACGGTGTTCATGGATTCTAATGCTATTCTAATCTCATGCTACTAAGAGGTTGCTAGATTTGTGTAAAAAACATCAAGTAATCCCTTACTTGTGTTTTGTGATAAGGTTTAGGTTTAAGGCCCCTATCAGCGATTGAGCCGGGCCTTATTTTTCAAACCTTGTACAATCAACTACCCGGAGCACGATAATTAACCGTTTTCTTTACCGCTGCATCAACATCCTCCGGATCAAGCAAAACCGTACTCGTAACCGACACTAATACCGATGTATTGATATTAAGCGCCAGCGCCGCCGCTGTTATATTATCAGGCAGTGACACGATTACATAAGCATCCGCGTCGCCAAAGGCAAAATAAAATGCCTCCAGTTTTCCGCCCATCTCATTAATGGTTTTTTCAACAGCTTGTTTTCTTGCTGTGCCACCGGCACGAAGCAGTCCCTTTACGCCCTCCGGCGTATAAGAGGCCTTAACCAGGTACTTTGTCATGATGTGTTTGTTTAAGTGTTTACTAACAGGATACCGTTATAGCGCGGTTTGTAATTGCAGAATAAAATTAAATAAAATACCGGCTAATTTTACAATATAATTTTTTGAAAATCAGCGTGTTTTGTTGGTTTATAATTGGTCGTTTTACTGGGGAAAAACAACAATAACAGATCGCGCGTTAACTACGTTATTTCATTTTAATTCATAAATTAGCATTCACCAATCTATAACGAAGTGAAAAAATTAGCCATAGTTGAAGAAGATAGCGATGCTCGCGAAATGTCGGTATTTACGTTCGAGAATAGCGGGTACGAAGTGTTCAGGTGTAAGAAGGAAACCGCCATTGACGATATAGGCCGCATCAGGCCGCATATTGTTGTAGTGGGCGATCAATTAGGCAATACCGCAGGCAACGACCTATGTGCCAAATTGAAAGCTAACGAGCAAACAGGTCGTATACCCATCATACTTTATTCACCAACCAAAACGGTCGACGAAATATCCAAATGCGGCTGCGCCGACGGCTACGTGGCCAGACCCATGCAATTGGACGATTTTGTGTACCTGGTGCACAGGATAGCGCTGAGCTGAATTAGTCAATAGTCAATAGTCATTGGTCATTGGTCATTTGATATGTAATCTCTCTTGCTCTTGATTCTTGAATCCCCAACTGGTTTAAGTCTTCTGACTTAAATCAAAAAGGAAAATGGAGGACTCTGTCCGGGTATCGGTACCTAAATTTCGTTTAGGCGTAATAATGCATGAATAAACTGACACAACTTATAAAAGAATATCCGGTTGCTACCGGAGTTTTTTTAGTTTACATGTTAATGTGGGTCATTGTTGCTAACCAGCTCTACGATATGAATCAACATCCAACATCTTATAGTCATGGAGAAATGACCTACTATCTGCCTTTTTTTGGATTTTTACTGGCGTTAGTATACCTGATCATTTTAATTGCAATGTCCGTGCGATTTAAGAAGCATCAATATTTTTATTCCAGGTTGGCAGTGTTTGCAGGTATTCCAATTCTTGTTGTGATACTAATGGTGATGGCTGAAATTCGATAGATTTCCCATTTCTGATTTCAGACTTCCGACATCAGACATCGTTCATCAATCCAGCCTCTTCTCATAACAGTAAAACCGCAAATTCGGCCTGAAGCCAAGACCGATCTCCCCGGCATATTTATAGCCCAGTTTCGGAAACAATTGCTGCGTAGCCGGATTGTTGGTATTGGTATCCACGCGGAGGGTTTTTATTCCGCGTCTGATGGCCTCATCTTCAGCTTGCTGCATTAGTTTGGCGGCAATGCCTTGTCCGCGATAACGGGTGCTTACTGCGAGGCGGTGGGTTACAATAGCCGTTTCGTTCAAATCCCAGCCTACCTGGGCATATTCGGGCTCCTGATCGGTGGTAATAGCTGATATTCCCGCTATATCGCCATCAGCATCAGCTACCCAAAGTTGGTTGAGCTCAATATCTTTTTCAAATACGTCGGCATTAGGGTAGCTGTGGTCCCACTGAAAGTTGCCCGAGGCATTCATTACCGGTACTACTTCGGCTATCAATTGCATTATGCCGGGGATGTCGTTCAATGTGGCTAGGCGGATGATCATGGCGGTAAAAATAGAAAATCCGTGGTAAATGTGATTCGCTTGGATTCATCGACATTAAGTTAATGCGTATCACTTAAATTATCGCTCGTATAGACTCACGTCGATACCAACGTCAATGGGAGAAAAATGAGGGATAGCGCTAGCAGAGTTGACTCACCCCTGCCCCTCTCTTCGCCTTTGGCGGAAAGAGGGGTTTTAAAAAGAGGGGTTTTAAAAATACCCCTCTTTACCGCTTGCGGTAGAGGGGCAGGGGTGAGTCAACTCTGCTGCTGGCTTAACTAAATGAGCGGGCTTGATCCATCGACAAATGTTAAGAAAAACGATGAAAACACCCTTCAAAATACCGTGTTTTTACGTGAATTTTTTGGATGTAACCTGCTGAAATTTAGGTAATTATTTTATAATTGCCAATTAACCATAAGTTAATATCCTATCCTTATAATCCACATTATCATGGCAAAGAGCACAAAACCAGCAAACACAGCCGGGAACCAGGCTTTCCGGTTTGCACACCCTTTTTTTACAGACGTTCCGATAAGTAAACGTAAAAAAATAGCAGGCGTCGGAACCCGGATGACAGATTTCATTCAGACTCAATTACAGCCGATACCGGACCCGATAAGACCAAAATCTGTTATGACGCTTGAGGAGGTTATTGGTAGTTCAGGAGTGACTGAAATTGTTGACCAGGCAAAGCAAATCGTTTTTCATGCCACCGGCGATACTGGCGAGCTGGCCGGTAACTCGCAGCAAATGGTTGCTGACGCTATGACCAGTGATTACGATATATCAAATCCCGCGACATCGCCCGCTTTCTTCTATCACCTTGGGGACGTTGATTATTACGACAATACCGATCAAGGCTATCATGCGCAGTTCTATGAGCCTTATAAGAAATATCCGGGCAAAATAATTGCTATTCCCGGCAACCATGATGGCGAATTATTTAATTGGGCTAATAAAAGCACGGGGCAAACCAAAACGCTTGAGGCATTTATGAGGAATTTTTGTCAACCGACAGCTGGTGTCCCTCCGGCTGCGGGAACTATTTATCGTCAGATGGTGAGTCAGCCTGGGGTTTATTTTTTATTGCAGTGCCCGTTTGTGGATATTGTGGGCCTGTATTCAAATATGGCGGAAAACCCCGGTTACATCGTCGCCCCGTCTGAGAGCGACCCGAATAATACCCACACCCAAACCGACTGGTTAACGGCTACACTAACCGGTATAGCTCAGAACAGAACTCAAACCGGCGAAAGGAAGGCGCTAATTATAGCGGTACACCACCCGCCATTTAGCGTTGGCGCACACTCTTCAAGCACAGAAATGCTTGGCGATATCGACACTTGTTGTAACGCAGCAGGTATCATGCCCGACGCTTTTTTAACCGCTCACTCGCACAACATGCAAAGGTACACCCGTTATATCACCTTTAACGGAAAGAGTATGCAGATCCCATTCTTTGTTTGTGGCTGTGGCGGCCGCAAAATACAACCAGTTATACAGGCAACAGGCGCCCGCTCAGGCGATCACAGCTATGATAAGTCAGTTTCAGCTTACGGCTATCTGAAAGTTACCGCTGATAGTAAAACGTTGAATATTCAATTTATTGAAGTGCTGGCTGAAGACGAGAAACAGGTATTTGACAATGTGACCATTGACCTGGCCACAAACACGCTGACCGGTAATTAACCGGATATACATCTACCTAAAAATATTCCGCCCCTGCGATCCGTCTCGGATTTGCAGGGGCGGGGTATTTTATGAATATGTTATCTTTTTATTGCTATAAAAATAACAAACGCTTTTTGCCTTTACTGACCAGAATTTTAATCACAAATGTCCAAAATTTTACGCTTCAGCACCATTTTTCCTAAGAAATCAGGCTTTTTGTTGCCATTTTGAATATAGATTGAGGATACACAGTTTGGGGCGAAAGAGTATCAAATGGGGAATAAATTATTCACATTCCACAATTCTGTACACGCGAAGACTGCATTTTAAGTTGAAAACGCGTTGGTCTGACTTTTGCCTATTAAAGAACAGATACAAAAGAAAAACATTAAACACTTACACCATGATTTACATACTATCCTTTATCGTCTTAGTAGCAGTTATAGGGTTAGTAACTGCCAAACTAAATGCTAAAACTCCGTGTGCACATGATTGGCACGACCATGGCTCAAAATGTCATTGCAGCAAGTGTGGTAAAACGATTCCGAATTATAATTATATCAATTCGCAATTAACAGAAGCAGCATAATCTTACCAACAACCATAACAGCAAACCCTGCGGCGTGAAATTGGGCACAAAGCAGGCGTTCAGTTCCATTAGTTTTTTTAGATGAAAGCCTTTTTTAAGGCTTTTTTGTTTTTAGCCCTTTTTGTAATTTATAAGATGAGGGATTCCATTTTTTCTATTGGAAAAGTGATTTTTATTAGTAACTTTGAAATACAAAGTACTTTTATATAGTAAAATATTCGCTAATTCAGTCATTCACTAATTCACTAATTACAATGAACAAATATCTCATTATCTCGAAAAACTGGCTGGGCTATGCCGCGGTGGTTAGCCTGCTTTGTATACTGGTGTATGTGGTTGCGCAGCAAAATTTCAGGCAATCGGCCAATGATCCGCAATACCAGTTGGCGCATGATGCGGTAAACGCCATCAACAAAGGCACCGACCCGAAATCACTTGCCGCAACACAGCCGCTCGACATTGCCTCAACACTTTCGCCTTATGTGTTGATCTATGACGCCAATGGCAATGTTATAGGCAACAATATCACACTTGACGGAGCATCACCCAAGCCACCAATTGGGGCATTAAATGATGCGCGAAGCAACGGCATAAATTCTGTTACCTGGCAGCCGCGCCCCGGTGTAAGGCAGGCTACGGTAATGATGGCCACACATAAGGGGTACCTGGTTGTGGCTGGTCGCTCCTTACAAACTACGGAGGATCACATCGCTACGTTGGGCGGACAGGTGCTTTTTGGATGGGTAGCCTCGCTT
This sequence comes from Mucilaginibacter sp., assembly GCA_019235595.1. GTDB lineage: Bacteria > Bacteroidota > Bacteroidia > Sphingobacteriales > Sphingobacteriaceae > Mucilaginibacter. The sequence goes on from JAFAKI010000411.1 coordinate 7,510, forward strand.
GTGGCTATGTTGTTGGTAGTTGTGTTGCAGGAGTTGATGACGGGTAAGATGAGTCATGCGTAGAACGTCGCTCGCAGAGTTGACTCACCCCTGCCCCTCTCTTCGCCTTTGGCGGAAAGAGGGGTTTTAAAAGGAGGGGTTTTAAAAACACCCCTCTTTACCGCTTGGGGTAGAGGTACTGTCTTTAAAAGCAAATAATATTTGATAATTTTGTCGCCTTATGAGGGCTTCTTTTTAGGGGTTCATCACGTGTAGCCCTGAAGTTTCAGGGCTATTATTTTTTAAAATGCTAAATG
>JAFAKI010000105.1 GCA_019235595.1 Mucilaginibacter sp.
GAAACCGAGCAGCGTATAAAAGAAGAAACCAAAGCGACCATACGCTGCATTCCGTTGAATAACAAACTTGAATCAGGTAAGTGTATCCTGACCGGCAGGCCATCTACACAAAGGGTGTTGTTTGCAAGGGCTTACTAAAGGAGCATATGGTTCATGGTTGATAGTTCATAGCAATGATCGGTTAACCATGAACTATGATCTATGAACCATGAACTACAAAAAAATGAAATTCGCAACTAAAGCTATACATGCAGGGCAGGAGCCCGATCCAACCACCGGGGCTATCATGACCCCGATCTACCAAACCTCTACTTACTGGCAGAAAGCGCCGGGGGACAATAAGGGTTACGAATATTCTCGCGGTACAAACCCTACACGAAGGGCTTTGGAAGATTGTTTGGCGGCATTAGAGAATGCCAAATATGGGTTAGCATTTTCAAGCGGTATGGGTGCTACAGATGCAGTAATGAAACTATTGAAACCAGGTGATGAGGTGATTACCGGCAATGATTTGTATGGGGGCTCTTACCGGATGTTCACCAAGATATTTGCCAATTACGGCATCAAGTTTCATTTTCTTGATCTCTCCAAACCGGAGATCATCAATGATTATGTGAACGAAAATACCAAGCTGGTTTGGATCGAAACCCCGAGCAATCCAACCATGCAAGTAATTGATATAGAGAAAGTAGCTGCGATTACTAAAACAAAAGGTTTAATGCTGGTGGTGGACAATACTTTCGCTTCACCCTATCTGCAAAACCCAATCGATATGGGCGCAACCATCGTGATGCATTCAGTTACTAAATATATTGGCGGCCACAGTGATGTGGTGATGGGAGCCTTGATGATGAATGATGAGGACTTGTACAAAAGGCTTTGGTTCGTCTACAATGCTTGCGGCGCTACACCAGGACCGATGGATAGTTTCCTTGTGCTGCGTGGTATAAAAACCCTCCACCTGCGTATGAGGGCGCATTGCGAAAACGGTCGCAAAGTAGCTGAGTTCTTAAAAACGCATCCACGAGTAGATAAGATATACTGGCCAGGCTTCACTGATCACCCTAATCATGATATTGCGAAAAAACAAATGCGTGATTTCGGTGGTATGATTTCTATCACCCTAAAAGGTGCTGACTTGAAGGAAACATTCAGAGTAGCTTCATCATTTAAAGTGTTTTCATTAGCGGAATCGTTAGGTGGTGTAGAATCACTGATCAACCACCCGGTAACGATGACGCATGCTTCAATACCGAAAGAAGAACGTGAAAAAGCTGGGGTTGTGGACAACTTACTGCGACTGAGTGTAGGAGTAGAGGACATTGACGATCTCATAGATGATTTAAAGCAGGCGCTTTCTTAATTTGTGGCGGTGCTAGTTGCAGTAGCAGCTTTTGAAACATAATTGACTGCTACTGCAACTACCACCGCTACTAAATATTATATGATTGAAAATCTCAAAGCTTTTCTTGACAGTAAGGTAGCACAATACAACCGCCCGGATTTTATAAAAAACGACCCGGTTTCTATTCCCCATTTGTTTGCCCGCAAACAGGATATCGAGATCATGGGCTTTTGGGCAGCTACTTTAGCCTGGGGACAGCGCGTTACGATCATCAATAAATGCAAAGAGCTGAATAGTTTAATGGACGGAGCTCCTTATGATTTTGTCATCAACCATGAGGAGCCCGATCTGAAAAAGCTGCTCCATTTTAAGCATCGTACGTTTAATGATGTAGATACGCTTTATTTTATCTCATTTTTTAGGCATCATTATTCACATTTCGACTCATTGGAAGATGCATTTATACCTTCCCAAAAAAAGGAGGGTGTCATGCTGAGGCACTCGAAGCATGCGCACAAAGGCCATAACACGGATGTTAGTAGCGAACCTGTCGAAAACTATCTCAATTATTTCAGAAGCTACTTTTTCTCATTGCCCGATTACCCGCATCGTACCAAAAAGCATGTATCGTCACCCTCTCAAAAATCTACCTGCAAGCGCTTAAATATGTTTCTGCGCTGGATGGTGCGTAAGGATAACTGCGGGGTTGATTTTGGTATCTGGAGCAAGATCAAACCTTCTGATTTGATTATGCCGTGTGATCTGCATGTGGATAGGGTAGCAAGAAAATTGAAACTCATCGATCGCAAACAAACTGACTGGCAAACGGCTATTGAATTAACCGGGCGCCTGCGCGAGTTTGATCCGCAAGACCCGGTTAAATATGATTTTGCACTCTTCGGCTTAGGTATCGAAGAAAAGTTTTAAGCTACAGCCTATTGTTGTTCTTCGTTTACATTGCCGTTATCATCGGTATCCAGGGTTTGGTTCTGGAAGCGGAAAAACGAAGCCACCCATTTATCAGCATTCTTAAAGTGAATAAATAAAGCGCCATCCTGCCAGGTACCATTGTATTTTGTTTCCATCCCGGTGTCACCCTGATTCATGTGAATGTCGTGTATTCCCAATGATGGATCGGGATTAAAATAATGACGGTTATCCGGATGCGCGCCCGGAGCATTATCGTCCCAGCCCGATCCGAATGCAAATACTTCGGCATTCTCATTGTTTTTTGCCTGTTGTATCCACGGATCAATTTTATCATTCAAATCAACATGATCGCCGTTCACATCTTTTGGCGGTACCACATCCATTTCTGCAACCGGGAAAAGTGCGGGTTTATAGCGTTTGTAATCCAATAACAGTTTTTCATCCATGTTACTTTTTGGAGTAAAACCAACCTGGGTATTTAAAATTGAATTGATCACCGGATGATCATAATCGGTGTCCTGGTAAAACATTACCATTCTGTCTGTTTCCAGCGGCTGGTTATTTTGCCCATGGCGGAACTGCTGACCTGATCCCGCGAGTTGGGAATAAACATCAACTGCAATACGATACAAGGTTCCGTTTGCATCAATTTCGATCTGATAATGGTCGGTGCCGCTTTGGTAAGGGATGGCGTTGATCACTTTACCTCTTAAAACTCCGTAATTTACTGGCATAGTGCAATGATTTTAAGGTTTTCTGATAAGTGAAATTAGTGACAATCGCAAAAGCCATTTTTAATTTAATAATACCAAATGGTTACTTTTAACCGAAGGGGTTAATCACAGCCAGACAAATTGAAAGCTTGTTTTGACGGTATTAACAATGTTATTTCAGGCAGAGCCGGAGAAATGCCTGCAAATTATCGTTCGTATGCGATTGATTTCGGGCGGCTTTCCAGTGCCTTCTGATACCCATAATCGATGTAAGTTAATTCACTGTCGCTAACTTTGCGCCCTTTGAGTTCTTCGTATAAAGAAATAATATCAGCTTTATTTTTAATGCCGGTGACAGTTAACTGATAGGACCACTTAATGAGAGCCGCGTCTTCTTTGGAAACATAAAAATCATGTTCAATTCGCTCGCCATCAAGTTCGTGACCCTTGATGGGTGTCCAGTAATCTAATTTCCCATTTTTCTTTGATGCTTTTATAAGCTCAGCCCTGGTCTGGGGCGTTAAGGTGACGGAAGTATCTTTTAATTTGCTATTTTGTGCAAAAGCACCGGTAGAAAATAGTAACAGCGTGCTCAGAACAAGAAATCTCATAGGATAAGGTTTAAATACAAAGCAATTATAAAAAACTTTAATTAAATATTTAGTTAATGTTTGAAGAATAACGAATTTATATGGAAGATTATTATAGCGATCAATACCGTGACCTGGATGATTTCCTAAACGGCAAGTCGGAACATTGCTTAATTCTTTTTCATCATTTTGTAAATGAGTTTCAAAAAGTCGGACCGGTAACTTTGCATCCTGCAAAGACCATGATCGGTATAGCCAACTCGCATAAAAGAATAGCATATATTACTCAACTAGGGAAAAACTTCGTTCATGTTGTCTTTCCGTTAAGAGAACGTTACGAAGACAATTTTTGTTTTCAAAAAATTGCGCAAGTGCCCGGTGATACGCAGTTTAATCATCATTTTAGGATGCTGCATCAGGAGGACGTGAATGAAGAAGTGCTGAAATTTATGCGATTAGCTTATAATAGCTAGTTATATCGGTGGAATCAACCCCCGAATTGGCTCAATCTTTTATTGTTCTTCTCTGAAATAAACTTTATAAAAGTTCATCGATTTGCCATCGTCAAAACCCTTTTCAATCAGCTCTCTGTCCCCGTGGATATAGATATGGAAGTTTTTATCCAGCTTTAATACGCTTTTGTATACCCGTTGCTGCTTTTTTACCGCATTTCCTGATATCTCAAAAACATCGGCTATAGGCATTTCGTATTCCTGCTCATATTGATTTTTATAGTTTTTAAACGATTCTATGGCTTGCGGATTGCCTAATACTTCGCCGGCAAATTCGTCCATATCAAAGGTGTCTTTTTCCTTAAAGTACTTCATGGATTTATTGAGCAGGTCGATCTTGTCGGCTTTGCTCAACTCAAACTCATCATCCAGTTTTTGAGTGACAAAGTTTTTATAGATACCTAAAGTGTTGCTGGTTTGGTTAAAACTATCGTTACGAATTTTTAATTGAAGGAAATTGTCCTTCCAGTAAGCAGCCGTGTCCTGACCGCGATTGGTATGGTCCACCACAACTACTTTGTAACCGTTTTCTTTTTCGATATTGAAGATGAGCGCTCCTTTGTCCAGTTTGTTGATATTAATTGCATTCTCCTCATAATCCATTCCAAAACCGCCTTGCTCGGCGTAAACTTTCAGGTAGGTTTCCTTATTCTCTGATTTAAAAATACCGACAGCTTCCAGCAGATTACCTTCTATTTGCACGTTTTTAAAGTGTGCCACATACAATTCACCAGGTTTGATGTTGGGGTGATTGGATGCATTGTATAAATGCTTTGCAATCTGCTCGGATAACTCATGAAATTGGCTATTATCCTCAAAAATCCCTGTAACATAATGATGAACCTCGTTCAGATCCAGATCGCCGCCGCTATGCATCAGGTGGTAAACTTCATTCGCTTTTTCAAATGGCCGCAGAAAATATTGCATCAATAATTGCGGAATCACCTCGTCTTTAAATGAAAGTGGCTGTTCCGAAAGTGCGTACATTTCATTCTGCGCCTGGTTGCCGATGTGATGAACGGATACGGTTTCAAGCGAAGCTTCAAAAAAAGTTACCATAATGATGCGAAAGTAAAACAAATATTGCTCAGAGCGGAGCTTTTTCTGTCAGGTTGCCAATGCGCGGGTCGCCATGCGAGATCAGTTCACAAACTTTAATAGTGGCCTCTTCAAAGCCGTTCGTATCGCCCTGAATTAACAACCAGTTGCCCCGTCGTTCGTTTCCGGCAAGGAAAAAAGGGCCAAGTTCAGGTACGTCTTTTTGAAGGCTTTCATGATGCGATGTATTGGTTGCTACCCACACACCATTAAATTCGGGCTGATTACGCCTGTTACGAAGTATCATCAGGATTTTACGTCTCCAATATATATAATGCATGCCAAACATTTTCCGTATTGTTATATCGGAAGGCAAATAATCGAACACAAACTCGTAAGGGACTGAATTGATCATTGATTCAAAATTACAGTTTAATATTTTACACTCACTGAATAAAAATCATGCGGTAAATTGCGATTTTTGCAAACTTAATAGGTCACGGTCAAAAAATGACCAATGACTAATGACTAATGACAAGCATTAAAGAAGAAACCATAGTCGCCCTTGCAACGCCAAACGGAGTAGGAGCTATTGCAGTGATAAGACTGTCCGGTCCGGATGCGATCATAATTGCGAATAGTGTTTTTAAAGGCAAAGACTTGACCAAACAAGATTCACATACCATTCATTTCGGACAGATAATGGATGGTGACCTGTTATTGGATGAGGTGCTTGTTTCGTTATTTGTTGCTCCGAGGTCATACACACGCGAGAATGTTGTGGAAATATCCTGTCATGCATCGAACTATATTATTGAGTCGATCATCAAATTGTTGATCAAAAAAGGAGCGCGCTCAGCTAAGCCTGGTGAGTTTACCTTAAGGGCCTTTCTGAACGGTCAGCTTGACCTTTCGCAGGCAGAAGCCGTAGCCGATTTGATCGCCGCTAATTCAAAAGCGTCCCAGCAGGTGGCTATGCAGCAATTGCGTGGCGGATTTAGTAATCAGTTGCAGGCCTTGCGCGAACAGTTGGTCAACTTTGCCTCGCTGGTCGAACTGGAACTGGATTTTTCTGAAGAGGATGTGGAGTTTGCCAACAGAGAGCAACTTAAGCAATTGATCCATAATATCGTTAAGGTTGTTGGGCAACTTATACAATCATTTGAATTAGGTAATGTGATCAAAAATGGTGTAAATACGGTGATTGCCGGTCGCCCAAATGCGGGGAAATCGACTTTGCTGAATGCCTTGCTGAATGAAGAGCGTGCCATAGTGAGCCATATCCCAGGTACCACACGCGATACAATCGAAGAAGTATTAAACATCAATGGCATCAATTTCAGGCTGATCGATACCGCTGGTATTCGTGAAGCAACTGACACTATAGAGCAAATAGGAGTGCAGCGCACAATGGAAAAGATCAGTCAGTCGGCATTGTTGATCTATGTATTTGATGCAGCAGAAATTACGATCGAGGAGCTAAACAATGATCTCGAAAATCTGCAAAAGCCGGGTGTGACGATGCTTGTGGTGGCCAATAAGGCAGATTTGCTGAATGAGGAGCAACTATTGTCACTACCCCATACCCAAAGCGCTATCATCATTTCTGCGAAACAAAAAAGACATATTGATGAACTAAAGCACAAAATATACTCCTCGGCCGTGAAGCACCAACTAAACGGCGATGAAACGTTAGTGACGAATGTCCGCCATCTGGAAGCATTACAGAAAACTGAATCGGCGTTGATCCGACTACTGGATGGCATCGATACGCAGGTAACTTCAGACTTCCTTGCGATGGACATTAAGCAAGCGCTTCACTATCTTGGCGAGATTACGGGAACAGTTACCACAGATGATCTGCTTGATAATATTTTCTCAAAGTTCTGCATTGGCAAATAGGCACGCAGAATAACGCATATCAACGATAACTTATGACAAGTAAAATGCTCATTGTTAATAAGTTATGTTTATTTCTTTTGTCCATATTCTTGGATATTTGACCCTGTTTTACTGACTTTTGTAACTCAGATGTAACCCAAATCTCTTTTTTACGAGTTGCCGAAAATCGTAGCGGAAATTAAGTCGCTTAGGTCGCTTATTTTCTCTTAACGATGCGTAACGACTCTTATAGATGAAATTACGGGTTACATCTCGACGAAAACTTAATAAAATACCAGACCTGAAATCATCCGTGGTAATTCCTCCGGTAATTACACCGCAATGATTATCAGTTGGTTATAAAGGTAAAATTTTGAAGTTAGTCAGCAAAATTGGAACATAATAAAAAAGAAATAAAACAAGCCGAATATGAGTTCAAATTTCACGGTCAACAGGATATGTGAGCATTGCGGAAATACCTTCGTCGCTAAAACTACTGTAACCAGGTTTTGCAGTAAAATCTGCAATAACCGCAATCATATTAAAAGCTGGGAAACAACCGAAAGGCCGCGTGAAAAGCTCATGGAGCAGGGGCGCGAGGCGATGTCGGATACTGAACTGCTGGCCATGCTGATCTGCGCGGGGCTGCCGGGCGTAACGGCGGTCGACCTGGCCGAGCGGGTACTGGCTTTAGCCGGGCATGATCTGAAACAACTGGCGGCTCTGAAACCGGAAGACCTGATGACAGTGCGGGGAATCGGCCACGCGCGGGCGCTGTCGGTCATATCGGCAATGGAACTGGCCGTACGGCTGGCTGTACGGGAACAACCGCTTCATTTCTTAAAACTGGTTCATTCGTGAACAGGCAATTAGGTAAGGCAGGAAAAATAGAAAGGCCGGTGCAATCGCTGCTTCGGCCTTTCAACCTAAACCTTATCACAATTGCAGGCGAAGCGCCTGCTTGATGTACAAATATAATTGTTTTTAAGGTTCTGCTAAGGATATCCTGATTATACCACCTAATAAGCCAGCAGTTGCAGCCGCGTCCTTCGTCCGCCGCTTCCCGCATTGGGGAAACACAGCCCTCGCGTCCTCGTTCCTGCGGGGCTTCGGCCTGTATTTCCATTCTTCCTCTTGTTTAAGTTTTGCTACCGCTTTTACGCTTTGCCATTCTCTCCGCTGGCTTTTTCCGCAGCGAAGTTCTCATAAGCCGGGCGCATCGGACAAGGCCGGAGCCCTGCGGGTTTGCTGTAAAAAAATCTTCCCTGCTCGCTGCGCTCGCGAGGTATTTTTTTCCGCAAAGCCTTGCCGCTGCTGCCCGGCTTATTAGGTGAGTTGCTTAGAAAAGCCACCCGAGGCTACTGCCGAGGGTGACTGGATTAAAAAGCAACACGGATATGAAAACAGCGACAGGCAGGGCGCCGCCGGGCAGACGGAACAGCACAGACCGCAGACCGTCACAGGGATTTAAGCAACAAATGAGTATCAAAATTTAAAAATCAAGAAAATGGAAACTAAAGTAAAAGCCGGTAACGGCATCGCAAATAAAACAGGTAATAACAATAATGACGGGCGTATCAATAACCTGCCTGTCAGCACCGCTTTTAATGATAAAAAGGCAGAGCCGAAAAAAGAGGAAACGAAGCCCGAGCCAGTAAAGGAAGAAACCAAACCACAACCACCCACCGAACCTGCAAAGCCTGCGGATCAGCCTAAAAAGGAAGAACCCGCAGTACAGCAAGAGCCGAGCAAAAAGGAAATCAAAGAACAGTTTGCAGCACAGCAAGCCCGTAAGTTGGAAGAGACCGAAAAGATTGTTGAGCAATTGGGCAAGAAGATAGCGCAGAAGAAAAAGTTGCAAAATACGATTGCCAATATCGACAGCTTTACTATTGCGCAGAGTGACGAGAAAGACGATATGGCCAGCGACAGCAAGTTTCAGCGTTGCGAGTTGGTGATTTCGGATGATGATGGCAACGAGTTTGTCACCAAGAACCCGTTTATTATCGCTTATGTCGCCCACGAGGTGAGACAGCTTTGCGTGGATAAGTTAGCCGAAGTCGAAAGCACTATCGTAATTCCGTGAGTTATCAATGGCAACGGCCTGTGTACTATCCATACACAGGCCGTTTGGCTAAATGGTAAACCATCTAAAAGCTAAGACAATGTTAGAGTTATTTATCGAATTAACCAACCAAATATTTTGGGTGGGTTATGCGCAGGAATTAGCCGCTTCTAACCCTGCATTATTTCAGTTTGAGTTTAACGAATTTCTGAACAACTATAACAATTAAGACAATGGCACATAATATCAATTATAACGAGCAGACAGGGAAACACAGTTTTTTCTCTGTTAAGCAAAAAGCATGGCACGGCTTGGGGCAGATCATTAGCGATTATCCAACCAGTGCCGAAGCCCTGCAATATGCGGGCTTAGATTTCGGTGTAGAAAAACGCCCTCTGTTTACTTACGATACCGAAAATTTTGCGGGCGACCCTGATACGGATATTATCATTCCTGAAATAGCCGTGCCCGATTTCTTCGCAACCGTTCGTACCGATACGGAACAACCGTTAGGTGTTGTTGGGAAGGATTACGAAGTCGTGCAAAATGTGGATGCCTTTAGTTTCTTTGATAGCATTGTCGGCGGTAAAGACGGCATTTTATATGAAACGGCGGGTGCATTGGGTAAGAACGGCGAACGCATATTTATTACTGCAAAACTGCCCGATTATATTAAAGTCGGACGCAATGATTGTATTGAAAAATACCTTTTCCTTACCACTTCGCACGATGGCACGGAGAGCATTACCATTGCTTTTACACCGATTAGAGTAGTCATTAAACGCCGCTTTGCGCAACCATACCAACAGCATCAAAATACGCCATACCGCCAGCGCGACCGACAAGCTGAAACAGGCGCATAAAATGTTAGGTATCACTAACCAGTTATCCGTAGAACTGGAAGCCATGTTTAACCGTTGGTCAAGGGTGCGGATTACCGACCCCCAGTTAAAGCAACTAATTCAGTTAGCCATGTCACCCAACCGTGAAACGTATGAATTGGTAAAGACAGGCAAGCAGGAAGAACTTACCAGCCAGTTTAATAACATCGTTTCGAGCGTATTCGACTATGCCATGACCAACCCGACACAGCAGGAAAACACCACCAAAGGCACGTTGTACGGCATGTACAATGCGGTAACGGGTTATTTTCAAAATGTGCGGAATTTCAGGGACGACCAAAGCAAATTCAAATCCATTATGCAGGGTACGGGCTTGCAGAAGAACCAGGCTGCCTTTAATCTCTGTACCGACTTCGCCAAACACGGCGATAGCATTTTAAACTAACGAATAGGGGCGGTAATGCCCCTTTATTTTTTCACTATTAAATTTAAAGATCATGAAAACGATAGAGCAATTAACCAACGTCGATAAAGCCAAGATCATTTTTGACCTGTTCAGAAATGAAATACCTGAATTTTTGGAGTATGTCGGCTATATGGCAGATAAAGTGTTAAATGACAAAGATGAACTAACAGCTAACTGGAATAACCCGTTTTTAAGTTACCAGCAATGGCTTAGTCTTTCCGAACATGTAAGCGCAACGGTTAAGCGTTACGACAAAACCCTTTCCAAAAGCGGAAACGTGTTTGCCGAACAGCTTTTTGGCGGTTATTCCGCTTTGTTTACCAACCATTGTTTGGAGCAATACGGTTTACACCGGGTTAAGTCGCCACGCTTCACACAGGCTATCAACTTGTTTTACCTGCCTGTAAAATCAGCTACGCCAATAAACTGCCAGTACTTGGTTTTGGAAATGCATGGCGGGCCTGAATATGCGACGATTTGCACCGATACAGACGGCAACACATTGGTATTTGATAACCGTGCGGATGCAGAGGCCGAAGCAGCAGATTGTCAGGACGGTCTAATCGTCGAAATATAGCCACCAAAGCCCGGGTCGCCCGCTGTTGCTCCGCAACAGACGGGCGTTGCTGCCGCAAGTAGGGTTGTATACAGTGCTGAAAGCTAAACCGTATATATATCTGTACTACTTATTTTTATAAAGGAAATATTGTCTGTTATACCGTTAACTTATAATTAAATAGGTGTTCTGAAATGCTGGAAATGTGATTAATTTGTAAATTGTGGAAATCCAGTTAGGCCATTTTAACTAATATTATTCGTATCTTCCTACTTTTGTATAAAAGGGGAAAGATCAATGTCAGTATTTGACAATAGAGATATTAATAGTATTTATAATGGTATTCAGGATACCTACCGCAGTTCGCCTTTACCATGGGTAATTGGCTATTCTGGCGGAAAGGACTCTACAGCTACGTTGCAATTGGTATGGAATGCACTATTGAAATTACCCGCCGAAGAACGGACCAAACCGATCTATGTAATTTCTACCGATACCTTGGTGGAAACACCCGTGATCGCGAATTATATCAGTTCTACATTGCAAAAAATGAACGTTGCAGCAAAAGAGCAAGGACTGAACATCACTGCACATAAACTGACACCGGAGCTGGAAGATACTTTTTGGGTAAACCTGATCGGCAAAGGGTACCCGGCACCTACCTCGGTTTTTCGTTGGTGTACGGACCGGATGAAGATCAAACCTTCCAATAAGTTCATCTTGGAAAAAGTCGCCGAACATGGTGAAGTGATCCTGGCCTTGGGTATGCGTAAGAACGAAAGTGCCAACCGCAATAAAGTAATTGAAAACCATGAATTGAAAGGTTATAAGCTTTCACGTCATGGACAGTTGCGCGGGGCTTGGGTATTTATGCCAGTGGAGGAATTTACTACGGATGATATTTGGACCTACTTATTGAATCAGCCCATCTCTCCCTGGGGAAGTGATAACCGGCATTTATCGGCCTTGTATCGTTCGGCACAGTCCGGCGAATGCCCGTTAGTAGTGGATGACTCCACACCATCATGCGGTAACAGCCGCTTTGGCTGCTGGACCTGTACGGTGGTTTTAAAAGACAAATCCATGGAGGCCATGATCGATTCCGGCGAGGAGTGGATGAGCCCGTTGCTGGATTTTAGGGATTGGTTGTCATCGACACAAAATCCTGAGTTCAAACCGGCTCAACGGGAATATAGAGGCCGTGATGGTAAGGTAAAAATATCTGAAGGGGGTAAGCTACGCTACCGTACCTATAAGCTGGAATTTTCCAAAGAAATGCTCAGGCGTCTTTTGACAACAGAAAAAGATGTTAAACGTTACGATCCTGACTTCGAGCTGATCAGCCAGGCGGAATTAGCCGAGATACGCAGAATCTGGATCAGTGAGCGGCAGGACTGGAACGACGAATTACCTGAACTCTATCATTCGATCACAGGTAAACAGTTAGCAGGCACTTTTTCTGATGTCTTTACGCCAGGAGCAACTGAACTGGAAATATTGAATGAGCTATCCGGTGAGCATGAAGTGCCTATTCAACTGGTACAGAAATTACTGGATGCGGAATGGCAGAGTTATGGTATGTTTCGCCGGGCTTCTATCCATTCCACCATAGAGAAATTGTTTGATCAGGACTGGCGTACTTTCGACGACATTCAACAGGTTTTGGCGCAGCACGAAAACAACAGGACAGAATGATCATAGAGAGCATCAATATTACCAATTTCGGCCTCTACAAAGGCGATAATACTATTCAATTAGGACCGGACCTGTTGAGCAGAAGGAACATCACCGTTTTATCTGGTCAGAACGGTGTGGGCAAATCAACGTTACAGGAAGCTATTCATTTATGTCTTTTAGGATCATTGTCCATAGACAACCGGCTATCGGAAGCGAACTATGAAAAATATCTTTTTAAACGCTGCTATAAAGGCCATCGTGAGCCGTCAGTATCCCGGATCGAACTCGTTATAGAATTTATTAAGTCCGGTGCGCCGGTGCGCTATAAGATCGCCCGACGCTGGAACAATGACCCGGTGAATATCGATGAACAGATACAGATCGAAGAGAATGGCAAGCTTCTGGAAGAACTGACCAAAAAAGAGAAAAACCTGTTCCTCCGCGAACTCATTCAACCGGGCCTGGCAAAGGTCATGTTCTTTGATGGTGAAAAGTTGTTGTCGTTGTATGATGAAAATAACCTGACCGCATTTATCGCCGAAAGCTGCCGTTTTCTGTTTGGGTTGAACTTTGTCGATTTGCTCAATACCGACTTAAATTATTACGTCAATAAATTATACGCCCAGCAGGACGCTTCGCAGTTGGTTGCGGATATTCAAAAGACAAAAGATGAGTTGGTAAAGATCGCCGCGGAAATTATCGCATTAGGCGATGAAAAAGCGCAGCTTGATCATAAGCTTTCTTCACTCAGGACTAAAGCGATTCATACTGAAAGAGAAGTTTCCGACCAGGGCCGCTGGGCTACTAATGAACTCGAAAACCTAAAAAGGGAGAAACAGCAACTGGAAATCCAGCTGGCCACCCTGAAAAAAGAATTGATAGAAAGTTACAGCGCTTTAGGTCCGTTTGTATTTTGTCAGGGGCTATTGCGCTCGTTAAAAGACCGGCTGGTTGCAGAGCAGGAGATCGACAAATGGCAACACGCCAGGGACTTTTTCAATCAAAAGATAAAAGAACTGGAGCGCAGCTTCAGCGATAGGCAATTTTTGAGTGCCTTAGCGATAGATGAAACAACGGGCAAAAAGATCGTTCCTGCGATCAAAGACCTGCTATTATCTACGCCTAAGTTGTTCGCGGATCAGGAAGTGATCTATCATGAGATGGCCGATGGTGAACGTATGCAACTGGTATCCTGGATCGACGAGGTGTTGCATAATGTGGTCGCTAATGTCAAAAGTAAATCCTTACTCGTAGGCGAAATCGAAGACCGCTTGAAGTCGTTGACCAGGGAACAATCTTCGTTTTCAAAAGATGATATTTTGACGCCATTGCTTAAACAGTTGCAAGAGGTGAATAAAGAGCTTGGTGCAGCAGAGCAAAAGCTATCCTCGCTAAATAAACGCATAGACGAAACAAATAAACGCCGCGAGTTTTATAGCGGCCGTCAGCTGGTGTTGGAGCAACGGATGCAGGTAGATACCGGTGTTGACGAAAGGCTGAAGTTAGCCACAAAAACCAAACAGGTATTGGAAGATTATGGCCACAGGCTGTTATCTAAAAAGCTGGAACACCTGCGCGCAAAGGTCCTGGAGAAATTCAATTTACTGTGCCGCAAAGACAGCTATCTCGATGAGCTTACCATCGACCCGCATACCTTTGAGATCAGGCTGAGCAGGCAGGAAATGGTTGTGGAACATGCGCATCTTTCGGCTGGCGAAAAGCAATTGCTTATCATCTCCTTTTTATGGGGGCTTCGTGAGTTAACCAATATTGCTTTGCCTTTGATCATCGATACGCCGCTTGCCCGTCTGGATACGGAACACCGCCGTGCATTTGTAGAACAATTTTTACCGGCGATTCATCCGCAGGTAATCCTCATCGGCACCGACATAGAACTGGCTGGTGATGTAACCGGTGGTTTGACCAAGTACATTGCACAACAATACCTGCTGGAATACGACCACGAACAGCAAGCCAGTAAGTTGACAACTGTCGAAAGACCTTCATGGAAAGGAGTAGCCAGTGAAGTTTAACCGTATACGTTTTTCAAAAGAAGCCTCCGAAGCATTGAACAAGATGAAGGGGCGCATGGGTTTGAACTGGAATATTTTGTGCAGAATTGGTTTTTGTATCTCTTTGAATGATCAGGTCGAACCCGATCCGGCTGATTATAAAACGGATGGCGATATTGAAATTGACCGGAAGATCCTGATCGGTAACGAAGATGAGCTGTATGTCGCCCTGCTAAGACAACGTTGCGTGACAGCAGGTATACCCGAAGATAAACACTTTGACTATTTCAAAGCCCACATGAACCGTGGTGCCATATTGCTTTCAAAACGAATCGGCTCAATTAAGGAACTGGCGCAATTGATTACGGTATAATGGGCGAGCGTAAAATAATCTACCTGGATCACCATGCCACGACACCGGTTGACCTCCGCGTGTTGCAGGACATGCTGCCTTATTTTACCGAGGTTTATGGGAATGCGGCCAGCATCGATCACGAATATGGGTATGAAGCCAAGCAAGCAGTAGATAAAGCGCGTGAGCAAATCGCTAAAGCGATAAACGCCCAATCAGAAGAAATTATCTTTACCAGCGGCGCTACCGAGTCGGATAATATTGCCCTATTCGGTGTGGCGGAAAAGTATGGACATCGGGGCAAGCATATCATCACTGCGGTAACAGAACATAAAGCTGTTTTAGATTGCTGTAAGCGTCTGGAAGAGATGGGATATACTGTTACTTATCTGCCGGTGGATGAATTTGGGCTGATCGATCTGCAATCGCTGGAAAAAGCCATAACGCCTAAAACGATATTGATCTCTATTATGGCTGCCAACAATGAAATTGGCACCATTGCACCTTTGGAAGAAATTGGCAGGATTGCCAAAAAACATAATGTTTTCTTTCATTCCGACGCTGCGCAGGCCGTTGGGCATATTCCAATCGATGTGCAGAAAATGAATATCGATATTTTATCGATCTCCGGGCATAAACTGTATGGTCCTAAAGGAATAGGCGTACTATACCGTCGTAAAAGTAACCCGCGTGTCAATCTCAGCCCGGTGATTTATGGGGGCGGACATGAGAAGGGGCTTCGTTCCGGTACGCTCAATGTACCTGCTATAGTCGGCATAGGAAAAGCCGTTGAATTAGCATGCAAAGAGATGGCCCCTGCTGAAAAGAGGTATCGCCAGTTAACCGATTATCTTTGGAAGGCTCTTAAAACGGACTTTCCCGGTATCTTACTAAATGGTCACCCTGAAAAACGACTTGCCCATAACTTAAACATCAGCATACCTGGTATAGAAAGTAAGGCATTGATCGTTCTGCTAAAAGACGTGGCCGTTTCCGCTGGGTCGGCTTGTACCACTAATAGTGTTGAGCCCTCACATGTCATCTGCGCTTTAGGTTTTGGAGAGGGTCGCGCTCATAATGCAATCCGTATCAGCGTTGGCCGGTTCACTGGTGCTGAAGATATTGAACAAGCTGTGCAATCACTATCAAAAGCTGTTAAAGGTTTATTGCAATTGTCCTCGGTTTAATTGTCATTGGCGATTCCATGCCTGTTTGCGCCAATGGTGTTTTCATAAAATGGAAACTCAAGTATAGCGTCCTCAAATTCTTCTTTGTGGTGATGTAGGCTTAAATTATCTTTACTCAGCTTCCAATCTAATGGATTTTGAATAAATTCTACGAACTCGTCGGTCGAAATTTTATCGCCTGCAATAAATCTATCTTCACCCATATTTCGCCCGTCTGCTGTGATGTAACTAACGGTAGCACCATTGATTATTTGCATTAATGCACTTGTACTCACAATTGGGATATCATCACATTGCCAATTATTGTAGATTTCAGCATTCGTTACAACCAACCCCTGAATGACATTAATTTTTTCGATTTCCACGTTGGTAAAATACCTGGATAATATTCGATGATCTTCACCTATCGCCTGCTGTGCTTTTTTTGTTTGCTGGACACCATGGATTAGCTTTTTCCTGAACTTCCATTGCTCAAAATGATTGACGCCATAACCGTAATAACTTTTCACCTGAATGATTAGCAAAAGGTTATCTCTTATAGCTAAGAGATCAATGTCCGTAATTAGCTTGCCATCTCTCTTTAATTTGACACCGCTCACCACCTTACACTCGAAACTATTAAGTAATAAACCTTCCAGATAAATCTCCCAGGCTTTTCCCACCCTGACAGCAATTGTCCCTCCGTTCATAAACTGATTCCGCACCCATATTTGTCCATCTTTTTCAGATAAATAGTCAAGCGCATAAACTGTTCCGTCGCGATCCCGAAGGAAAGGTGCTGTATGGAGTTCGAGATCATTCTTAATCACCGGACCAGACAGGAACGACGCTAAATCAGCCCGGCAATCTATCCCGTCAATAGTGACTTGTTCTAAAAATTCTTTAATTACCGGGAGCGGAATTTCACCGCAAGTAAAATGAAATTGATAGCCGCGATCCAGCTTTTTCAATGCTTTACCCACCTTGACAAATGCGACCAAAGCAGTAGCAGCAATATATTGGGAAAAAATTTCTGGTGTATCCCGAGTGACGATAACTAAAATATCATCCTCCAAATCTATGTCGTGAAGGGTTCGCTTAACCTCTTTTTTAATACTGGCTTTCTCTTCTGCTGAAAAACCTGAAACAGCAATCTCGTAATATTGCCAGGCAAAATCAACCGCCTCATCTGCTACGCTTTCTAATTGCAATTGCAGCCAAAGCGGATACTTTCTACCCTTCATTTTTTGAGAAACCATCCTTTTTAAGCTGATATCCCGTGCAAGTTCCAGCCGCTCGTCAACGATTTCAAAAGTAAAAACAGGTTTGCTTCCCTGATGGACAGATTTGATCCGCCATTCGCCATAAGTGATCTTTGAAAGTGCATAATCGTAGGAATTTATTTCTGCACATAGCTGTAGCGCGCCATTAAAGGCTTCTATTTCATTACGAGTTGATATTCCAATAAATTCATTGTTTATTTCATCGGTACGCCATTTTAAAAAGCAGGTAACTAACTTTATGACGGCAAACAAATAGTCATTTGTTACCCCTTTAAAGGTATTAAAACTCCACTCGGACGACTCGGCTCTGCTACCATTGGTTTTTATGCGATCATTAACTTCATTTATATAACGAATGAAGTGGTCGTTTACCTCAGTAATATATCGGTCTACTTCTGTAAACGTGATGAATAGCAGTTCTTTTAAATTGCGATTTAATAGAAACCCGATCTTTGTTTTTACTTGTGATTCGAGCTTCTCTCCCGATAAAAGATAGATTCGCAAGAATGAAAGATACATTTCTTCGTCTGCCAGCTGTGCAGCATCTGTAATCAACCGCCAGAGGCAGCTTTGATACGCTTTTTCAAGCGCATCAAAGTGCTCCTTATTAACTAAAACTTTCTGTTCGCGGATAATTTTAAATATCTCCGGATCATTTATTTGTTCAAAATAGCGGTTTACGAAAGTAATATCCCCATCTCTTAACGCTTTCTTTACTTGTGAGATATTTGTGCTGTTCATAACTAATCCAGGCTTGGCACTATATATTAAATATCTTGCAGGCCATATCTTTCAAACTTTGTTCACGATTCTTTAATGTAGTGGCGTCCCATTGAGGATAGACTCCAATCAAAGTATTTAGCCTGACGGAAGATTGTTGAAATATGGGTCTTTTAGTATTAAAATCATTGTTTGCGCCGAGTACGTTGTCACCAGGACCCATAAAGGTTAGGTTACCGATGGTGTTTTTTAACGGCTCCATTGTTTGATTTATGACGGCACCCTGTGCGTTCTTAGGATAAATATGTTCAATCGTGGTATATGAAAAATCGTATATCCTGCTTTTATCAAGACAAGTTGGTTCTCCGGCAGCACCCAATTCATACCATCTGCAATAATGCTCAAGAGTCATTAAAAAGTATTTAATCGGTTGATTTGACCCACCGTCTTTATAATTGAGGCTGTCTATCAGATTTTTAA
>JAFAKI010000154.1 GCA_019235595.1 Mucilaginibacter sp.
AATTTAACTGCTTGTTTGGGTAGAGGTGTAAGCGGTATTCTGGTTGAGTGTTTAAGCTTCATTTTTTTATTTATGATGCTCAAAACAACTTCATAATCTGAACAGTAAAAAATAGAATAGACCGGTGCGGTTTATGTATAGACGGAACTTGTTTTTCACCCTATAAAGTCGGTTTTTAACCGACGAGTCCTGAAAAAGGCGATTAAAAGAGTGTATTTTACCCTTCGTCGGCAAAAATTGGCTGCACGGCGGTTTAAATTGTTCAGTACAATGTTGATGGGTAATATTGTAGCCACGGATAATGTATTTTAAATAAATGATTGTAAATTAACTCGACCAATAATGATCCCTAAGTCTAAGAGCAGGCTGATAACCATACTGACCCATATTTTGATATGGGGCGTTTTTGGTATGATCTACTTTTTTCAGCCGCTTACTTTTAATATAGTCGTGCCTTATCAGTTATGGATAAAACAATGTCTCATTTTGGGCTTATTGGTAATCGCCTATTATTCAAATTCATTTATCCTCGTTCCTCAGTTTTTATTAAAAAATAAGACAAGTGTTTATTTCATCATTGTCATAAGCATTGCTGCTGTTATTGTACTGGCAAATATTTATATGGACGAATGGCTAAATATTCGTCAATTAATGGAGGCAGCATTTCATAAAAGCGGTCCGCCCAGGCACCATAGGGGCAGGGACTATGGTTGGGACTTTGCTATGATTGCCATCATCGCTTTAGTTTTAGGGGTAAGCACCAGCGTCACCACCATCCAAAAATGGCAGAAAGATAAACAGGAGCGTGAGGAACTGGAAAAAGACAAAGTGACATCAGAGTTATCCTTCTTAAAGGCGCAGATTAACCCGCATTTCTTTTTCAATACATTGAATAACATTTATGCGCTTACACAGGTGGATGCCGATGTTGCCGGAAAAGCCATTCATCAACTCTCGCGCATGATGCGGTATTTGTTGTATGATACGCAGCAGGGCCATACCATGTTAAGCCAGGAACTCGCTTTTGTGAAAGATTATATCAGCCTGATGAAGTTACGGTTGACAGATGTGGTCAAAATAAATTTTGATGAACCGACCAAGCTGAACGATAAGCCGGTAGCGCCAATGATATTTTTGCCCTTTGTTGAGAATGCTTTTAAACACGGGGTAAGCGCCACCCAGCAAAGCCATATCGATATTGTAATTTTACAAAAGGACAGCGTATTGGACCTGACCGTGAAAAATTCGATCATCAATGATAATAGCGTTAGTCTGGATACCAATAGCGGCATAGGGTTGGTAAACACCCGCCGCCGGCTCGACCTGCTATATCCCGGTAAATACAAACTGGAAATAGACGAATTGAATGCCAATAACGAGTATACCGTTCACTTAATCCTCGACTTGTCATGACCTTAAATTGTATAGCAGTTGACGATGAGCCATTAGCGCTTGGTCTTGTTTGCAAGTTTATTGAGCAGACGCCATTTTTAAATTTGGTGGGGCGATATTCCGGTGCTGTCGATGCATTAAAAGCCATCCATCAGCAAAAAATCGACCTGATATTCCTGGATATCCAAATGCCCGACCTGAATGGTATTGAGCTGGCGCGTGTATTGGGTAAAGGCGCTGAAACACCACGGGTTATTTTTACTACCGCTTATAACCAATTTGCGCTCGAAGGTTATAAGGTAGACGCATTGGACTATCTTCTGAAACCTTTCAATTATGAAGAATTTTTGCGGGCCGCACAAAAAGCGCTCAATTATCATGAATTGCTGAAGCGGCCAAATGCAGCGGCACCGACACCGGTGATTGCTGAGGAACAAGCTGATGATAATTACTTGTTTTTAAAGGTTGAATATCAACTGGTGCGCATCGCATTGGACGACATTTTATACATCGAAGGATTGAAGGATTACGTGAAAGTGCATTTAAAAGGAGTCGATAAGGCCACATTATCGCTTACCAGTTTAAAAGCGCTGGAAGAGAAACTGCCGCCGAAGCGTTTTATGCGCGTACATCGGTCGTTCATCGTATCGCTGGATAAGGTCACTTCGATGACGAAGAACTCCGTGCAGATAGGTAAAATGCTGATCACCGTGGGCGATCAGTATAAGGAAGCCTTCAGCCAGTTTGTAGGGAAGTGGATTTGAAATCAGTGATCAGAGACTAGAGACCAGTGATCAGTTAAAATAACTCAAGAAAATCATATTAATCTTTTAATCATGTCAATCATAGTTCAGACAATTAGGAAAACCTTTGCAGCATTACTTTTAACAGCGGCAAGCACATTCACTTATGCGCAAACAGCATCAGGTTATCACCTTTCAGATACCTTTCGCATCAAAAGCAGCGGTGGTTTCGATTACATCACTGTTGATACTGCTTCCGATAGACTTTATGTATCGCACGGTACGCAGGTAAATATTGTAAATAAAAATACAGGCGATTCTATCGGTGTTATTAAAGCCGAAAAGGATGTGCATGGCATTGCTTTAGTGCATGCCTTGGGCAAGGGGTATATTTCTAACGGCTCGTCAAACAGTGTGTTGGTATTCGACCTGAAAACTGACAAGGTATTGGCGCATGTGCCTACCGGGAAATTTTCGGACGGTATATTTTACGACGACTTTTCTAAGAAAATAATTTCCTGTAATGGCATGAGCAAAAATATGACGGTGATTGATCCGGTTACTGATCGTGTTGCCGCTACCATACAATTAACCGGCTGGCCAGAAACTGCTACCAGCGATGGCGCAGGGAAAATCTACGTGAACAATGCGGAAAAAAGCGAGATAGATGTGATCGACGCTAAAACCTATAAGATTATACACAAGTGGCCGATTGCTCCGGCCAAAGGTCCTTCCGGTCTGGCGATTGACAGAAGCTCTATGCGCCTGTTTGCCGGATGTGATAATAAAGTACTGGCAGTGATTAATGCACGCACGGGCAAAGTAATAACTACTTTACCAATAGGCGATGGTTGCGATGCGGTAGGTTTCGATAAAAATCTGAAAACCGTCTTCTCATCAAATGGCGAGGGTACTTTAACAGTTATTAAAGAAACAAGTGCGAATGAGTTCAGTGTGGTTGAAAATGTAACGACAAAAAAAGGCGCTCGTACCATGGCAGTAGATCAGCTTACGCATAAACTGTACTTGCCTACCGGCGAATTCAAAGCAGGCGATAATTCCGAGCGCCCCAAAATATTGCCGGGAACGTTCCATGTGTTAGTTTTGAGCAAGTAGTCGGAAGTCGGAAGTCGGTGAAAAGATTAACAAGTCAAGATAGAAACACTAAATCAATCGCCGATAGGTTGTTTTAATGACCAATGACCAATGACTAATGACTAACCGGTTAAACAAAAAGAATACCCTCGTATGCAGGCAGGTGGGCTTCTTTTTTAAACACCTTTTTTACTGACGCCTTTACTGTAAAAGCGTACACTTTCACGAATGTAGTTAGCTTTTTCATATGAATTATTTAGGTTTACTCTTTTATAGCAGCAAAACCATTGCCAATAATGGTTTCTGCTGTGGGTTAGACGTTAGTTTAACTTGAAGGTTTATTTAGTTGTGTGATTTTTTACCCAAATTTTCCCATGGCGACATAATTTTCTCTAAGGTTAATCCGATATATCTCCATGAGAAAGGGCCATAATCTCGTTACAAATCAAATCAATCCTTTAATCGTGTCAAATCCTTCAATCGTGTCAAAAAACAGCCATTACCTCGCGTAATGGCTGCATTCCACTAAACTAAACTATCAACCGTTGTCACCGGCCCTCCGGTAACCAACAAAACCAGATTTGCCCAGGCGGGCGTAGGCCGATGATCTATGAGGGGTTAGACAAAAAGCACTTCGTCAGTAGCTATATACATTTCCTGCTCCTGCTTTCTCCCGAATAATTTGTTTGCCTGTTTTACTCTAAAAAGGCCCTTTTGTAAGTATATAACCACTTTTTTCATAGCGTTGCAAAGAGTCGTATTATTTAAATGAGTAGACTGACCGTTGCCAACGGCAACGGTCGCCACCCATACAAGCAGGATGATTAGACCCTAACTATTTCCCCTGTTGTTTATCTTAAGTATAAGTACGATCAGGTTGAAGACTATCAAACACCGGTTAGCCGGTACAACAGTTCAGCAACAACATGCGTGGCGTAGCTCAACTGCCTGAAGCGCATTAACAGTAACGCGGTGATGATGATCATTTCGTTCAATCTTTAAACCGTATCAAAATTCGCTATCGGCTAGTTCAAAAAAGGCAGTGATAACACGGTAATTCATACGTGTTTTTACGTAATTTGCTTGGGGATTTGGAAATTCAAATAATTATTTGTCTGGGATTGGGTATTATTTTGTCGCGATTTACCCTTAAGTTCGTCGGTTTTACACAGCATAAAATCCTTAAATGCCGTCTATCTTTATATTGTCAACAAAATCAAAATAATTTAAATAACCTGTCATGAAAAGAGTATTTAAAGGATATAATGTCATCCAACCTGTATTAATAATGGCTATTCTTTTTTTTACAATATTACGGTCTAACGGGCAACAGCTTAAACCTGCCGCCAGTGGCTTCGCACCTGTTAATGGCATCAAAGTTTATTACGAAGTGTATGGCGAGGGCAGGCCTATCGTTTTATTGCATGGTGCTTTTATGACCATTGAAGCGAATTGGGGCCAAATAATTCCTGAGCTTGCAAAAACAAGAAAAGTTATTGCCATTGAAATGCAGGGACACGGGCATACCCCATATTCGGATAGAAAATTATCGCATGCTACTATGGCAAGGGATGTGGTAGAAGTAATGGATTACCTGAAAGTTGACAGTGCCGATGTAGTGGGATACAGTATGGGCGGCGAGGTGGCTTACGAATTTGCTATACAAAGCCCTAAACGGTTGAGAAAATTAGTGATCATTTCTTCTACTTATAAAAGTACCGGCTGGTTGCCCGAAGTAAACAATGCGTTTAAATCATTTAAGCCTGAGTTTTTTGCAAATAGCCCGTTGCACACCGCATATGATGCCGTGGCGCCTGACAAAACAAAATGGACCAGTTACCTGGAGCAGATGTTTGCTTTCGCTAAGGAGCCATTCGACTTCGGTGACGCCAATATTGCTAAAATTTCCGCTCCTGTACTGATCATTGCCGGCGACAATGACGGGTTGGATAAAATTGAGCTGATGAAAACCTATAAATTATTGGGAGGCGGTGTTGCTGCTGACATGGGGCCCATGCCAAAATCGCACCTGGCTATAGTGCCTGCACAAACGCATGTCGGTCTGATGATGCAAACAACAACGATTTTGGGCTATATGAACGATTTTCTAAAGTAAATCGGTAGCTTTCTATATTACACCTATCAGCCCCGATCAAGAAAGTGCAAAACCAACCGCTCCCATTCCTCTTCCAAAGAAAGATTGGGGCGGGTTTGCCGCGCTTTGTTGTACCAGTAATCGGCATTCCAGATATCGCCTTCTTTACGGTGCAGGTAGGCATGAACCCATGCCGATGCCTGATCGGTCAGATGGTCAACCTGGGCATGTGCCTGGTGCCAATCGCCTTTGCCATCGTACCACAGGCTTCTCAATTGCACAGGTAGCTCGCTAACAGGCTGCTCTAAATTCAATGATTCTTTAAATTCGGTTAAAGTTTTCATGGTAGCAAGGTTTATGCAAGATTACGAATTTTCATGATATCCCCGGTCTAACCTGTGTCGTAATTACCAATCCGGTAAAATAAAGCAGTATCGCTCCACCGACCGCCATCCAGACGTTATCAAACAGTAACCTTACTCCCCAAAAACTTAAACAGGCCCATGCAGTACAGATTAGACAGGAATAAAGAGCTTTATTCAATTCCTTTATGTCGTTTTTGTAGATGTAGAATCCTGTTTGTGCGATATATCCTGCCAGATAAGCAAAAGCAGCGCCTTCATTTTTAAAGATGGGTATCAGTATTAAGTCACCAATAACGTTAACAATCAGCGTAATGACAAATGCATGGAGAATCATCTTCAATTGTCCTTTAGCAAAGTTTATCGTCCAAAAAAAATTGTTGAGATATTGTAGGGGGATGCATAGCGTCAGTATAAATATGGTGGTCACGTTTACAGCACCATATTTGCCGCCGGTAATACCATCAATCAACGGCGACCAGCAGACATTGATAACGACAATAGTCAATGCCGCAATTACCATTTCCATCCTCGCCAAAAATTTCAGCTTTTCAATGTCGGGTTGATGCCCACCCTTAAACAGCCGTGTAAACCATGGAATCAGGATGGGAGCTACTGCCAGCAGGGGCATGGTAGATAGCTCAAAAACCTTATAGGCAAAACTGTATTCGGCTAGCTTGACAGCTGATAGCACCAGGCCGATAAATATCCAGTCGAACCTTGCTAACGCCGATGTTATGACGTTTACGCCAAATTGGTGGACAGATTCTTTGATCAAAGCGGAATACCTGCTTTTGTTCCATTGAATGGCGATAGGATAGGACATATTCAAGCTAAAAAGGCAAACGCCAATTATAAGTTCCAGCAGATCACCACTAACAAACACAATCAGCGTATTGGTTAAGGTGACCTGGTGTAAAAATGCCAGCAGTGTCAAACCAATTGCACGGACCAGGTAAGAGATCACCGACATATAAGCCAGCAGTTTAAAACGCTCTAAGCCGATGGCCGATTGCTTGAAAGGCGTAGAGAAATAATATAACAGCTTGCCTGCCCCAATGAATAATATCACGTTGTAAGCGCTTAGCGAAGGGAATAAGAACCAGCCCAAAAACAGCAACAGGTAAAATGTCAACCCGGTAATCAGCACATGGAATAGATAAATGGACAAGATACTTTTCGGGTCATCGCCCGAAGCCAGTTTTCGTACTGAAATCTGATCGATACCGAACGAAAGGGCATTGAATATGGCCATCATCAGCGCCAATGCCAGGCTGATCTGCCCGAAGTTGTTTTTATCAAGCCCGGTAGAGAGAACGTAAAAAATAACGAGTCCGGCTAACTGATTGACGATAAGCTGTAAAGTGTTGGCCGAAAGATTTTTTATCAGAGTTCCTCTCATTATTGACTTAAGACTTTCGACTTACGACTCGAGACTAATACTCCACTACCAGATCATCCTTCATTTTTGCTTCCTCATAACTATATCCAGGCTGATCTCGTAGCAGGCGATATTTAAGCCGGGTATGTTTGGATATCATTCGCGCAATATCCCATCCTGCTTTGCCATCCAATATGCCTAAAAATACAATATAGTTTTTAATGAAGTGAAATATAGGTGCGATGTGCAGCTTTAAAAAGGTCGGTTTCTTATTACTCATCAGGTATTTGCCGGCGCTTAGCCTGGCGTAGTGGTCGGCTTTGCTCATAAATTCGGCAGCGTCTTTGGCTGAATAATGATGCAGATGTCCGGGTAATCTTTTTATCTTGATGTTTTGAGGCAGCAAAAGTGTTTCGTGCACCGGCGAGGCCAACCATTTAACCCTGGTACGGTTGAATAAACGGATATGATGATCTCGTCCCCAGCTACCAAAGCGAATCAGTTTTTTGCCGTAGTATGATTTAAATTTGATGTCGTAGACAGTGTTAGGATCGTCCAATGCCACCAGGTGCAACGCGGCCGCAAGCCCCGGGTCAGCTATCTCGTCGGCATCAATACTCAATATCCAGTTATATTTTGCGCGGGCTATCCCCTTGTTCTTGTTGATGCCATATCCTTCCCAACGATCATGAAAAACCCTGCAGCCATGTCCCAAAGCAATTGCGGGTGTGCCGTCTGTACTGCCATTATCAGCAACAATAATATCGTCAGTAATCAATTGAGCGGCTATAATACACGGGGCGATCATTTCGGCCTCGTTTTTAGTGATAATAACAACAGAAACAGGAACCATATAACTAAATGACATGCTTGGTAATAATATCACGATTCAATAGACCGATTGGTTGCCTGAACCCTTAAATTTCTGCAGTTGTGGGTTTTGCTGAGTGTTGATTTCCAAAATAATATTTTGATTTTCAAATATTTGTAACTTTATGCAGGATTTAATAATAACCGAAGGCAACCTTTGTTGACCATGCTACGTGTTACAGTCAGATAAGGATAAAATTAATTATGCTAAAAAGGTAACCGGATGGGCGAAGAAGAGTTACATCAACTGATCGGTGGCTGTATTAGGAAGGATAGGGGGAGTCAGAAGATGCTTTATAAGGCATTCTATGGCTTTTCTATGGGGATATGCCTGCGCTATGCCAATAACCGCGAAGAAGCTGCCGAGGTGATGAACCAGGGATTCTTCAAGGTCTTCACCCGTATCGATACTTATGATACCTCGCGCCCGTTTAAGGCTTGGCTCGGTAAAATCATGACCAATGTTTCCATTGATTATTACCGCGCTAATCTGAAAATGGCTTATGCAGATGACCTGGACAAGGCCGAAAACATAACCGACGATGAACTGCCCGACCGTAAGCTAAATTACGATGATCTTTTAGCGATGGTACAACGACTACCCAATGCTTACCGCACCGTATTTAATCTGTATGCCATAGAAGGCTATACACATGAAGAGATAGGCGAGATGCTGGGGATATCGTCGGGTACCTCTAAGTCAAACCTGCATAAGGCCAGGCAAAAACTAAAACAAATGGTATTGGAAGCTGATAGCAAGGTTAACAACACTAATTACAATAAAGGAATGGATTATTCAACAAGTGTAGCTATCAATAAGGTGGATGTACATAATCTGTTTATAAGGAAAAATATTTGAACGGGATGAACACCGAGAAGGACGACAACTTAGACAAGTTATTTAAAAAAGGACTGGAAGACCCGGTAGCAGAGCCGGCTTTTCGGGAAGCCGATTGGGATGCCATGGAGCAGATGCTCGACAAGGGCAAAAAACGATCTGCAATAGTTTACTGGCTGCCGGTTATCAGCGGTATTGCAGCAGTGTTATTAATATTTTTGGGGTACCTGTTCTTTAAAACCGATGTAATCAAGCCGGAAAAGAAAGGCCAGGTTGCCGCTAACCACTCAACAAAAAGTGAAGCCACTGATAATGCGAAAAATAATACCGGTACAAGCGGCGAACCTGCCCGGCAAGCGGCAGATAGCGGCAAACAGCAAACAAAATCTGCTCAATACGCTACTACCACGTCTGCTAAAAAAAGTCGCGTGGAAAATGGCAAAACGTTCTTTCCCTTATCTTCGGGAAAGGTACGCCGTAGTACCGGTAACCAATATGTCGTTCTTGACGCAAATAATCTCCCAAAGGTTTTGCCTTATGACGACGCGAAAGATATAGCTAACAATAAGACCACATCTGGTATAGCCGATAATAAAGCAGATCAAAAGAATGATGCCCTAGCCAATAATAACGATAATAAGACAGTTACAATAGGTGACAGGACCGCGTTAGACACATCAGATAACAAAACATCATCGCGCGCAGATGATGCCAATGCCGGCCAAAAAGGAATCATCGCCAAAACTACAACCAAAAGCACCACACGTCAGAATGCTGGTAACAGGCCGATATTTGCTTTTGGGGTTCTGGCTTCGTCTGATCTGAATGGGGTGAATTCGTCTTTCCAGCAAACCAAGGTCGGGGGTAATTTCGGTGCTATGTTCTCGGTTACGTTGAAAAAATGGACCATCAGTACCGGCGCTCAGTACGACATTAAGCCATATTTGACAAACTTTGATAATTATCATACTGCTTATCAATTTCCGACAAAGCCAAGCAGCGTGAATGCCAATTGCCGTATGCTAGATATACCGATCAACTTGAATTACCAGGTATATCATCAGCGGGCAAATTCTATTACCATCGGTACCGGTTTATCATCATATTTTATGCTACGCGAAGATTATCAATTTAATTATGATAATACCGCTGCTTACGGTTATGGCAATAACAATGTAACGGGACCTTCGCATTATACTGTAATCAACAGAAACAAGAATATCTTAAGTGTATTGAATTTGGATGCAACTTATACTCATCAAATCAATTCAAAATTTGGTGTAACAGTACAACCGTATACCAAGGTGCCATTATCTGATGTGGGCGCCAGCCAGGTACGACTGCAATCCACCGGTGTAGCCGTGGGTATAAACTGGAACATCAACGCGCCTTTAAAACCGAAATAAAATGAAACATATCTTATTGATTTTACTCGCCTGGCTGACGGTGCACCAGGCGGGACAGGAAACCTATGTCTGCAAAAATGTGAAAGTTAACTTATTCTCAAGCGCCCCGATAGAGGACATCGAAGCCAATTCAACCAACGGGGTGTCCGTGTATAATGCAGGCACGGGCGAGCTGGAGTTTAGCATCTCTATCCGCAGCTTTCATTTCCCTAAAGCGTTAATGGAAGAGCATTTTAATGAGAATTATATTGAAAGTGATAAATTCCCGAAAGCTACATTCAAAGGAAAGATACAGGGGCATGTCGACCTAACGAAAGACGGTACCTATCCGGTAACAGCTACCGGCGATTTTCAGGTGCATGGCGTTACGCAAATACGTACCATAACAGGCAACCTTAAGGTAAGCGGCGGCGTAGTTACCATGACGTCCGAATTTATGGTTAAGTGTGCTGATCATCATATAGATATCCCGCAGATCGTGTTTCATCACATTGCCGAGAGCATCCGCATCCGGGTATCCGCAACCTATACTCAGTTAAAGAACAATAACCCCTCAAAATAATCAACCCGTCATGAAAAGAATCATTATAGCAATCACACTCCTAACCCTGGTTACCGGCCTGAAGGCCCAGCAAACAGACACAACAAAAAAAGCAGGCAGAAAAATGTCGTCAACTGATTCCCTGCTAAATGCCATGAGCCCGGAAGATAAACATCAAGATGTTATCGGCGCGTTCAAAGCCACCCGCCTCATCCTCTCGCAGACCACCACCACTGTGAAAAGAAATAACCTCAACTTTTTAGTTATACACCGTTTTGGCGACATCGGTACACCAACAGGCGGGGGACATACATTAATCGGTCTTGATGCCGTGAGCGATGTATATATCGGGTTTGAATACGGCCTGTCGGATAATTTAAATGTTGATTTTGGGCGGAATACCATAGGCGGGCTAATAGAATTTGGACTGAAATATGCCGTACTCCATCAAAAGATGGACGACAGTTCGCCGATTGCCATCACCCTTTTTGGCGAATATGGCGTAAGGCCTTATGGCAGCTTTACCAGTTATGCTGCCCGGAATTCCTACTTAGGACAGGCCATTATTTCGCGTAAATTTACATCAGCGCTGTCGTTACAAGTATCGCCGATATATGTCTATAGCAATACCGCGATACCTGATTTATTTGGCAACGACAAAGGGTTTTTCGCCTTATCAGGAGCGGTACGTTATAAGTTTACCAAACATATGAGCCTGGTAGTTGACTATGAGCATCCTTTTTCAAGTTACAGAATGGACCATAAGTTCCCGGACCCGCTTGGCGTTGGTATCGAGGTTGAAACAGGGGGGCACGTGTTTACTTTGAACATCACTAACTCACGGGCGGTTTCGGAAATCAACTCTTTGAGTAATACACAGTCGGACTATGCAAGGGGACAATTCCGTTTAGGTTTTACGATATCGAGAATGTTCGATTTTAATCATCATGAACAGTGGAAGACTAGCAATTAATTATGGAACGTCAGGAATTTTTATCAAAACTAGGAATCGGGCTGATGGCTGTATGCGCGGGTTGTTCATTGGTAGCTTGCGGAGGGAAATCGAGTAACCCCGGTCCTTCAACTGGAGGAAGCTATACACCCCCACCTTCTAAAGGCAGCGGCAATTTATTTACTGCCGATCTCAATACGCAACTTGTTAATGTCGGCGATTCGGTTACGCAACAGGGTGTTATCCTGGTAAGGATCAATTCGGGCAATACCGCAAACGACTTTACGGCCGTACAGGTAGCCTGTACGCACCAGGGTAATAGCATAGGGTACAACAACGGGCAAGGTATTTTTATTTGTCCGGCACACGGCAGCGAGTTCAGTAAAACCGGAGCTGTACTGCAAGGGCCCGCTACTTTGCCTTTACAGAGATATACCGTAACAATTAGCGGCAGTACACTAACGGTATCAGCGTAATATTTTGTTTGGATTGATTTGTTTGATGGCCGGATGCATTTGTTGCATCCGGTTTTTTTATGCCATTTGTTTATGATCGTTGTAGATCAGATCGTCGTTGGTATAATAAGCCGCATTTTCTTTGGTTACAATGTCCAGCGGGAGATATTTTAGCGCGGGGACTTTCTTTTTAAATACCAGGTGGTTTACTAATTGATGGATACCCCAATAACCCTGTCCTTTAGGGTTTTGGTTGATCAGAAAACTAATAGCTCCGGTATTTAAATAAGCGATATTTTTTGGTAGCAGATCGTATCCAACCAGCTTAATATGGTTGATGCCTCTGTGCTCAAGACAAGCAGCTATTTCATACGATTTGGAAGTAGTCACGTAAATACACTTCAAATTGGGTTGATTATCAATGATTCGATATAATTGTTCCGCAAATCCTGGCTGATCAGGGCGGCTTAACTCAGCGGCGATTACTTTGTATTGTTGTGAAGGATCGTTCTCCTTAAAATAATCGCGCATGCCTTCCTCTTTTTTGGCAAGGTGGGCAGCGTTTTTTATTTCTTCATCTATATGCAGGACCAGGATTGAACAGGGCTGCGGCTG
>JAFAKI010000194.1 GCA_019235595.1 Mucilaginibacter sp.
CAGCTGCTTATTTTGTAAGCCGACAGTTCAGTAGGGCTATCCATCATGTATTGCATGTTGGGTGCGCTGTAAATTCCCGCACCTTCATTTTTTAATTGAGTGGCGACTTTCCATCCCAATTTGTCAAGATCATTAAATTGGAACCTAATGGGGCGTTTATCCTGGCCAATTACCCACATAAAAGCTGCAGGCATGTTTAGGTGTGCATGACTTGGGTCGATGCTCGCGTAGGTACCATCGGTCCAATTAGCGAAAAGGGTATAGCTTATTTTAACAGCATCGCCATGTGAGGGAATCTCATACAGATCGCCTTCTATTTGTTTTAGTTCGAGATCAGTCCCGTCGGCATTACCGGCTTTGATGTTATAAATATTCTTACCAAACTCATGGGTGGCATAACGCCCGGCTGATGAGCGGCTCATGCGCACCCGAATAGGACCAGAAGGAGCATTGGGAATAGTCAATACAATTTCAGCCTCGTGGTGAACCGCGTTTGGAAATGAAATGGAATAAAAAAGGGGTTTTTGCTTGGTATCGTCCTGGGCAAATGTTGCAGAGGTCAGTAGTAAGGCTGCCGCCAGTAAATAAAATTTCTTCATGAGTTCGAGTTAATCGAGCTCAAATTACTAAATTAGTTGATTAAGTTGATTGTGTGAGTGGTTGATTGAGTTAACTTAATTAACATAATCAACTTAATCCAACTCAATCAACTACTTAACCAACCCATCAATCATACGTATGGTGCTCAAAATCATACTCCGATTGCGCTGTGATGATCCGTTTTTTTCGGTCCACATCCACATCGAGGTTATGATCGTATAGCTTGTCTGTAGCTGCCATCTCACGATCTTTGTCTTTCTCGGCAAAATAAATATCCGACTCAGTTACCTTAGCTAAAGCTACGTCATAAGGGCCTTTGGGCGACATCAGCTTCACAAATACCGGCAAACACTCGAACAGAATAAACAAATAACCGATAAACGAAATAGCGAGATAAGTGTCCAGATCGCGGGTGCCATTATCGTTATAGGTCAGCTGGCCCAATGCCCAGTTACGGTCGGAGAAGCCTGCTACGTTGGCCAAACTGTCCAGTTCATGCGGGTTAAACATACGGGTGCCATTCAATCCCTCAAAATCTTTGCGCTGACCCAGGTAATTGTCCATCTGGCCAATATTATCCGTAACCGTTTTTAACCGGGCTTCTTTCTCTTGCAATATCTGCTGCTTTTGCTTGGCGTAGGTACCATAGCCTACTATTCCAGAAGTTTGATTGGTCTTATCCCCAAAAACCTCCTGGTTTAACTGGTAACGGGAACGGTTAATATCTTTTTCAAGCGAGTCTTTTTCTTTTTTCAGGTCGCCATTTTTGGTCAATTCCATCGCATATTTTTGGTTATATGCTTTCTGCAGCGTGTCAATCTTCCGGTTCTGACCTTTCAAGTAGGCAGTTTTTAACTTTTGCCTAATTTCTTTGTCAAAAATTTTCAATTCGAGGGGGCGGGATATCACAATACCTATCATAATGGCCAGCAAAATACGCGGCGAGGCTTGTGCAATTTGCTGTCTCGTAGTACCTTCTTTATTGATGCTGGATACGATATATCGGTCCATATTGAATATGGCCAGCCCCCATAACATGCCAAATAATATGGCAAATCCTACCGCAAACGGGCTGCCATTAAAAACAAAATACATGGCATAACCACCTGATAAAGAGGCGAATAAAGCTGTGAAAAATATGGTGGCACCTATACCTACGTATTTATTATGTTCGATGGGATATTTCTTCAACGTACCAACATGGGCTCCGGAACAGAACCAAAAAAAACGCGTAATCTTCTTCATCCGTCGATGTAAATTTTATACAAACATATATAAAACGCTCTTATTTAGTGTTTGTTACAAAAGATGTGACTTATTAATTATACAGAAAAAGCCTACATTTGATTTAAATTATTTTTAACACCATGAAAGAAAAAACCGTTGAAGAATTGAAGGAAATGATGGATAAGGGCGAAAATTTTCAATTGATTGATGTTCGCGAGGATTTTGAGTATGAAATGTCTAACCTGGGTGGACTGTTGATACCGCTGGGAGGAATATTGATAGAAGCAGAACGAATTGCCAAAGATAAACCTGTAATTGTACAATGCCGCAGCGGTAAACGCAGTGCCGCAGCTATTGCCCAATTGGAGCAAAATTTTGGATTTACCAACTTATATAACCTCCAAGGTGGCATTTTAGCGTGGCAACAGGAAATTGACCCAACTATAGAAGTATATTAAGATGGGCAAGAAAGTAGCGCTGAATGTTTTGTATAACATAGGCATTTTTATCTGCCTTATACTGATATACAAAGGGTTTACACAGCCGCGGTATGAATACGTAGCAGGCGCCTT
This sequence comes from Mucilaginibacter sp., assembly GCA_019235595.1. GTDB lineage: Bacteria > Bacteroidota > Bacteroidia > Sphingobacteriales > Sphingobacteriaceae > Mucilaginibacter. The sequence continues at coordinate 2,400 of JAFAKI010000194.1, forward strand.
ATTTATCGGAGCAGTACTTGTAATATTAAAAATACGCCTCCTGAAAGAGGTGCGCAACATGCAGAAAAAACCTTAAATCAAAACTTATGTTTATCGCAATTTTAGGGATCATTGTGCTCATCGTAGGCATGGTGCTCAAGCGCTCCCCGGAACCGGGCAGCCGTTTTGGTGGAACTGTAACCACTGTAGGGATTGTAATTATTGCTGTAGGGTTATTGCTATCAATGATCAAGCAGATTGATGCCGGCAAAGTTGGCGTGCAAACCCTTTTTGGCAGAGTACAAGACAATGTATTGGAAAGTGGCCTGCATATTATAAACCCGCTGGTTGAAGTTCACCTGTTTGACATTCAAACTCAAAACTATACTATGAGCGCGGTGAGCAGCGAAGGCCAGAAAGAAGGAGATGACGCTATCCGTGTTCTATCATCCGACGGGCTTGAGGTGACCATCGACCTTTCTGTACTTTATAAAGTTAATCCCAGCAAAGCACCGTACATCCTTCAAAACATAGGTGAAGATTATATCGAAAAAATTGTACGCCCTGTATCCCGCACCGCCATACGCGATAATGCGGTTAACTACCAGGCTGTTGACCTGTATTCAACTAAAAGACAGGAATTCCAGGACAAAATTAACCGTACTATTACTGAAAGCTTTTCAAAAAGAGGATTAGAATTGCAACAAATACTGGTTCGTAATATTTCGTTGCCTGCGTCGGTAAAAGCAAGTATCGAGTCAAAGATCAATGCTGAACAGGATGCACAGAAAATGCAGTTTGTATTGCAAAAAGAACGCCAGGAAGCCGATCGTAAACGTGTAGAAGCGCAAGGTATAGCTGATTACCAGAAGATATTGTCGACAGGTTTGTCGGACAAACAATTGATATACGAAAGCATTAAGGCACAAAAGGAAATTGCTTTATCCCCTAACGCCAAAGTGATCATTATTGGAGGAGGTAAAGGAAATCCGATTATGCTGAGTGATAAATAAAATATCACGAATTTTCCGAATCGGGGCGAATTGTACGAATTGGTTTTCGTAAGGTCGTGATATTTAAACCGCGAGAGTCATAAATATGAATTATTGGAAATTCACTTCTTCCGACGATTGGTTTTCAACCAAGCTTCCTGAAAATTGGGCAGAATATGACGATGAGATAGGAACAGCAGCTTTTTTTAACACAAAACAATGGAGTGGAAATTTAAGAATTACTCCTGTCCGTTTGGCCGAGACTGATATCGATAAGACTCCGGTTACTGTATCCCTTTATGACAATCAAAATGCTTTAGTAGTTAAGTTAGGAGATTGGGTTGCTGAATTTTTCAGTGAACCGAGCTCAGATGATTGCATAATATACTATTGGACAATAGGATCAAAAAGTATGTGGTTTATGTGTTCTTTCACAATTGATAAGAAATTCTTCAATACCGAAACGAATGAAAAAGAACTTGCGGTTGTAGAAGGAATTATCAGCAAAATCGAGATTCTAAGGTAACTCCTGAGATAGATTTTTGTCTTGGGCGTTACCTGCGGCCCGCGCTGTACGTTCATACTACACAAGCATTAGCCACAAGGCCGGTATCCACTTCCATCGCTAACGCATTTTGTCTGAACCATGATTTTTATGATTAGGTGATTACTATGATTTATATCAAAGTTGTTTAATCCCAAACCCCGCCTCATTATTCAACACCCACTTCCCGTCCCTAAATTCCGGCATTTCGAACGGATTGTTTTTAGTAAGCAGCGGCCCATCCAGATCGGCCCAATCGCATTGGGGGGCGAGGGCGGCGGCGGCTAAGGTGGCACAACTGGTTTCGCTCATGCAGCCGATCAATATTTTTAAACCCAGCTCTTTTGCTTTTGATATCATTTGATGTGCTTCATACATTCCCGCTGATTTCATCAGCTTTACATTGATGCCGTGATAAACACCTTTGGCTTTTTCTACATCGGGCAGGCGTTGTACGGCCTCATCGCCGATTATAGGGATCGGGCTGCGTTCGGTCAACCAGGCATTGCTATCGGGGTCGGTTTTTAGCATGGGTTGCTCTATTAGTACCACGCCATGTTCATGCAGCCAGTGGGTCATGTCCAGGCTTTGTTGCAGGTCGGTCCAGCCCTGGTTGGCGTCTACATAAAGCGGTACATTGGTAACAGAACGTATCGTTTCGATCAATTCCTTATCACTATCCCTGCCTAATTTTACTTTGATCACTTTACATCCTTCTCCTTCTTTTACTTTTCTGATGATTACCTCAGGCGTATCAATACCCACCGTAAAACTGGTAACCGGCATTTGTGCAGGGTCGCTACCCAATAGTTGCCAGCAGGGTTGTTGTTTGATCTTGCCGTCCAGATCATGCAGGGCAATATCAACAGCTGCCTTTATTGCAGGGTTACCTGGAGCGATACTATCGAGATAATGAATGATGGCATCGAAATCAAAAGGATATTTAAATTGCGAAACATCAACCTTGCTTAAAAACTCAGCAGCACTTTGGTGACTTTCGCCCATGTAAGGCACCATGGACGCTTCGCCGTAGCCGATATAACCTTCGTGTTTTATCTGCAACAACATCAAAGGGGTAGAGGTGCGCGAAAATTTTGCAATAGTGAAGGGATGCTTTAGCTCCAGTTCAAAAGGTTGGTAAGTCAGTTCCATGTTAAAATCCAAAGCTAAAATATTTGAGGAGAAGGTGAAAGGAGAAAGGTGAAAGCTAAAAGGTTTGTTACACCGCATAGACTCGCCACAAGATGAGCTGAAAAACACCGGCAAGTAAATTTTTACCAGATGGCCCAGTTCCAACAGCAACAACCTACCCGGATATTTTTTCATTCTTATCTTTGCGGCCATGCCGGCACAAATTTATTACCCATTCCAGCAATTTAATTTCAGCAACCGCAACTGTTTCCTGTCGGGACAGGTTTTATCATCCGAAGAAGAAAAGATACAGGTATTTCCCGCCTGGTTGATGAGCAGGTATAACTTGGATGATCAGCCTTTTAAATTACTGGATGAAAGCTATGCCACTTACAAGGATCTGAAAGTGCCCTGCGCCGCACAAATAAATGAGCAATACCTGGAACCACTGGAAGCGGAAATTGCTGCCGCTTTTGATGCCGGATTTGATGCCGTGAAAGAGGTGGCTGAGGTTAAATTGTTCCAATGGGCGGGCAAATTGTTGTATGGCATTCTGTT
>JAFAKI010000293.1 GCA_019235595.1 Mucilaginibacter sp.
TGGCAGTGGATACCGGCACCGCGCCTAATGCCTGCAAGCGTATGAACGTACAGCGCGGCCGCTTCTATCAGCGGAAACGCCCAGATTCCAGTTCGCAGTTATTAGTTAGCAGTTGGCATGGCGTAGAACAGCATGGCGCAGACCTTCATGATGGGGTGTTGAAACAAGTTCAACATGACATAGTATATTAACTGCATGGCGTAGAAACCCACCCCTGCCACTACACTTTCCTCACGCGCCCCCTCCCAAGAGGGGAATTTTTATTTACTCGCCGCAATCATGAAATCATTTAATCAAGCAAATCATGGTTCAGACAATATGTAGCTGCCCATCGCACCGCACTTCGACTAAGCTCAGTGTGACACCCCTGTTCATGCCAATCAATAAAAATCCCCCAAATCCTATAATCGTGTCCATTCGTGTCTATATTTGCTGCATCGGTTTATTGTCCACTTAAACACATTTCACCATCATGACTTTATACAGCTTCTTCCTGCACCTGCACTCCGGTTTACGGTACATCGTACTTTTATTGGTTCTTCTGGCAATCCTAAGGGCCTGGCTTGGCTGGCTGGGCAATGTAGCCTACAGCGACAGCCACCGCAAACTCAACCTGTTTGCCCTGATCTCTGTTCATACGCAATTGCTCATCGGCCTTGTGTTATACTTTGTTAGTCCGTTTGTAAAGTTCGGCAGCGACACCATGAAGGATGCCACCACCCGTTATTGGACGGTGGAGCACCTTACCGGCATGCTCATTGCTATTGCTTTAATTACGGTAGGGTACGCCCGTTCAAAACGTGGGGCCACATCTGACGCAAAGCATAAAAGCATTGCTATTTTTTACACTTTAGCGCTGATTGTTATTGCCATAATCATAATTTTTAGCAAAAGAGGACTGCTTGGAATGTCATAATCATAATTTTACCGGAAAACAGAAAAATATTTTTCCGAAAAATTTGGTAATTCAATATTCTTTATAAATTTGTGACCGCGATGATTAAAACTAACAAAAATACTAGCTGGTGGCACCATGAAAATGGCGTCCGGATATATTTTTGGTAAGACTTACTAATCAATTGTAAACCTAATATGAACCCGGCGCCAACCAACGCCGGGTTTTGTATTTTAATGCCTTTGAACAAAGAAAATGAAACGACATAAAATAACCACTACTTCTAAAAAACTGCTGGCCGATACCACCACGCCGGTGAGCATTTACCTGCGCCTGCGCGATGTGTATCCAAATGCGCTGCTGCTGGAAAGTTCGGATTACCACAGCCGCGAGAACAGCATGAGCTATGTTTGCTGCGAACCCATCAGCGGATTGGTATTAACCGATGGCCGTCTGAAGAAAAGCTATCCTGACGGGCATACCGAGATAAGCGAGCCAGGCACTTTCGACCTGGTGGACGAGATTGCACGGTTTGTGGCAAGCTTTGAAACCACAGAAAACAACAGCAAGATCATCTCCAACGGTATCTGGGGCTATTTTACGCACGAGGCTGTGGAGCATTACGAAACCATCAAGCTAAAACAAAGCACTGACGATACGCGCAAGATACCGGTAATGCAGTACCATATTTACCGCTACATCATCGCTATCGACCATTTTAAGAACGAGCTGTATATCTTCCAGAACCAACCCGAAGGCCAGCCTGCCAACGGCGGATTGGAGAAGCTGGAATACCTGATCAAAAACAAAAACTTCCCTGAATATCATTTCCAGAGCAATGGCGACGAAAAATCAACCCTAACCGGCCAGGAATTTATGGCGATGGTAGAGAAGATGAAACAGCATATTTTCAGAGGCGATGTGTTCCAGATCGTGCCGTCGAGGCCGTTTTCGAGAGCGTTTCAGGGTGATGAATTTAATGTGTACCGGGCGCTGCGGTCTATTAATCCATCACCTTATTTATTTTATTTTGATTATGGCGATTTCAGGATATTCGGTTCATCGCCAGAGGCACAGATCACCATTAAAGATAATGTGGCTAATATATTCCCAATTGCCGGGACGTTTAAACGCAGCGGCGATGACGTAAAAGATGCCGAAATAGCACTGGCTTTGGAAAATGACCCGAAAGAATCGGCAGAGCACGTGATGCTGGTCGACCTGGCACGCAACGACCTGAGCCGTCATTGCGAGCAAGTGGAAGTGAAGGCATTTAAAGAGGTTCAGTATTATTCGCACCTGATCCACCTGGTGTCGCATGTAAGCGGGAAACTTCGTCCGGGAGTATCGTCATTCAAAATCGTAGCGGATACTTTTCCTGCCGGAACATTGAGCGGTGCGCCAAAATTCCGGGCGATGGAGATTATCGATGAAAACGAAAAGAGTAAACGCAGCTTTTACAGCGGGGCTATCGGTTTCTTAGGTTTTAATGGCGACTTTAACCATGCCATCATGATACGGTCGTTTCTGAGCAAAAACAATACGCTGCACTACCAGGCAGGGGCAGGCATCGTAGCCGACTCGAACCCGGAAAGTGAGCTGAAGGAAGTGGATAATAAGATAGCAGCGTTAAGAAAAGCTATTGAGTTGGCGGAGGAGTTGTAGTTAGAGATTAGAGGTTAGTTAATTAGAGATTAGTTTATTGTAGTACAAAATAAATTCCCCTCTTGAGAGGGGCAGGGGTGTGTAAACATGAGCAAGATTTTAATAATAGACAATTACGATTCATTCACCTATAACCTGGTGCATTTGGTAAACGAGATAGGTTTACAATGCGAGGTGTGGAGGAACGATAAGTTTAACCTGGACGATGTAGAGGTCTTCAGCCATATTATCCTTTCGCCGGGGCCGGGCATACCTTCAGAAGCGGGACTGCTTTTGGATGTGATAGCCCGGTATGCGCCAACAAAGCGTATCTTTGGCGTTTGTTTGGGTCAGCAGGCGATAGCCGAGGCGTTTGGGGGACAATTGTACAACCTGAGTCGCCCGATGCATGGCATAGCCACGCCAATAAAGGTGACGGATGCGGATGAAAAGCTGTTTGCCGGTTTACCGCAAAGCTTTAAAGTGGGCCGCTACCACTCGTGGGTGGTTGATCATAAAGGGTTGCCGGATGTATTGACGGTAACCGCTATTGATGAGCAGGATAACAGCATTATGGCGCTGCGTCACAAAGAATATGATGTCCGCGGGGTACAATTTCACCCGGAATCGGTGCTGACAGAGTATGGCAGGCAAATGATGCAAAACTGGCTTGCGCATCAGTTTGCTGAGGTGGTTTAAGCTGATATTTTTTAATTTAATTAAGGCATGAGTAGTGCCTGATACTTTATGACCATTCTTGATAAAATTGTAGCGCATAAAAAAACGGAAATAGAGGAAGCGAAGAAGCTCATTTCCCATAAAACATTAGAGTCGACGGAGTTTTTTAACAGACAGCCGCTTTCGTTTAAGGACTTTTTGCTGGATGTTAACCGGACAGGCATTATAGCTGAATTTAAGCGTAAATCGCCCTCAAAAGGGATTATTAACGACAAGGTTTCTGTAGAAGAAGTTACTACTGGCTACAATTCGGCAGGTGCATCAGCGCTTTCGGTGTTGACAGACACGGAGTTTTTTATGGGACAAAAAGCAGACCTGATAGCAGCCCGCAGGGTGAACAATATCCCCATCCTCCGCAAGGATTTTATGATCGACGAGTACCAGGTGTTGGAAGCAAAAGCCTGGGGAGCGGATATAATATTGCTGATTGCCGCAATACTTACCCCTGCGCAGATTGATCAGCTGGCAGCGCAAGCCAAAAGTCTGGGGCTGAATGTGTTGTTGGAAGTGCATAACATGGAAGAATTGCAGCGCAGCATCAACTCCAAACTGGATGCAATCGGCGTAAACAACCGCAATCTGGCTGATTTTACCGTGTCGGTGGAGACATCATACCAGTTGGCAGAGCACATACCTGCTGAGTTTATGAAGATATCCGAAAGCGCCATCAGCAATCCGGAAACAATAAAACAATTGAAAAAAGCAGGTTTTAATGGCTTCCTGATCGGTGAAAACTTTATGAAGCAGGTTGACCCAGGAGCAGCGATGAGGGAGTTTGTGAAAGATCTATAACGGTTAATTACTCCAATTCAACGATATCCGTATCTGACGTGATCAATAGTTTAATTGCTTTTGAAATATTGGGTTTTAGAAACTCCCAAAGTAATCGATTGGTACAATTACCTTTTTTGACAACGATCAGTTTAGGCGGTGAGCCTAACCGACTAATTAATTCTGGAAAATCTGCGTCTTTAGAAACAAGAATAACATTGCCTTGTGATTTGGCCTTGTTGTAAATAACGGTGTCAGTAAGATTATTTAGATTTAAACTATAAGATGATTTTACAGTAAAGCCTGTATGCTCTGACATCCATTTTGCTATGATTGGCGATATTTGAGTATCAAGCCAAATTTCCCAATTTTCAGGCGGCATGGATCACTACAGTGTTTTTCATTTTTAGTGACGCATACAAAAGGGCAGCTTGTATGTCTTCTTTTTGTAGAACCGGGTGCTGCTCCAGAATTTCTTCTTCAGACATTCCAGTAGATAAGAGTTCGAGCACATCACTGACTAAAAAGCGTTGCCCTCTGATGGTAGGTTTACCACCCAGTAAGTCAGGTACAAGGGTAACGCGCTCAAGCAGTTTTTGCTGTTCGTTGTTCATAAGTATAAAGTTACGGAAAATAATTTTACTACTGCCATTTTAACTGTATTACCTCATTATACTTAACTTGGCACTTTGATTGATAGATCATTATTTGAATGAGAAAAAAGTTTTATGATACTGCTGTGAAGCAGGAACGAGTAGTGCTGGTGGGTATTATCACACCCAATGAAACCGAAGCACAAGAGAAAGAATACTTAGAAGAGTTACAGTTTTTGGTGGAGACCGCAGGCGGTGAAACGGTAAAAACTTTCACCCAAAAAATGTTGCGTCCCGAGCGTGCTACGTTTGTCGGCACAGGTAAGCTGGAAGAAATAAAAGAATATGTGCAAGCCGAAGAGATCGACATAGTCGTTTTTGACGATGAGCTTTCACCTTCGCAACTCCGTAACATCGAAAATGAACTGCAGGTAAAGATACTCGACCGCAGTAACCTGATACTGGACATATTCGCCAACCGTGCCCAAACGGCACAGGCAAAAGCACAGGTTGAACTGGCCCAATTACAATATTTATTACCACGACTAACCCGTTTATGGACGCACTTGGAGCGCCAAAAGGGTGGTATCGGTATGAGAGGGCCAGGTGAGTCACAGATAGAAACTGACCGTCGTTTGATCCTGAATAAAATCTCCCTTTTAAAGGAAAAACTAAAGCTGATAGACCGTCAGAACGAGACGCAACGCAAAAACCGGCATCAACTGGTGCGTGTGGCATTGGTGGGCTATACCAACGTAGGCAAATCAACCATCATGAATATGATCTCCAAGTCGGAGGTTTTTGCCGAGAATAAGTTGTTTGCTACGCTGGATACTACAGTGCGCAAAGTGGTGATTGAGAATTTACCCTTTCTATTGTCCGATACAGTTGGGTTTATCCGCAAGCTACCTCACCACTTGGTGGAATGTTTTAAGTCGACCCTGGACGAGGTGCGCGAAGCTGACATTTTGGTACACGTGGTAGATGTGTCGCATCCAAATTTCGAGGACCAGATCAGGACGGTAAACGAAACGCTAAAAGATTTAGGCGCTATTGATAAGCAGATGATCACCGTTTTCAATAAGATCGACGCTTATGAGCCATTACACCATCATCCCGGAGAAGAAGCTCACCAAATGACTTTGGAAGACTTTAAACAAAGCTGGATGGCCAAGAATAATAGTCCGGCGATATTTATCTCAGCCCTTAAAAAGGAGAATGTGGATGAGTTCAGGGCTATGCTTTATGATCATATTAAAGCAATACATACGGCGAGGTATCCGTATGATAAGTTGTTGTATTAGGATTATATTCCGGACTATATGAACGAATCTCCGCAACATAGTGATATAATATTTTACAATACACCAACTGGTGATATTAAAGTT
>JAFAKI010000396.1 GCA_019235595.1 Mucilaginibacter sp.
TCTAAGCAGATTGAACGCTGCAGAGTTAGGCGCTAATGGTATTCGTGTAAATGTCGTAAACCCGGACGCGGTGATCAGCGATAGCAACATCTGGGCAGGTGGCTGGGCGGAAGGTCGCGCAAAAGCATACGGAATTACTGTTGAAGAATTGCCTGCTTATTATGCCAAACGCACTTTGCTCAACCAGGTGATTTTACCTCAGGATATTGCCAACGCATGCTTTGCTTTCGTAGGCGGATTGCTGAATAAATCAACGGGAAATGTATTGAATGTGGATGGCGGCGTGGCAATGGCTTTTGTAAGGTAGTTTATTTTGATGGATCATAGTTTTTATCATCATGCAAATAGAACAGCACCAAATAGATGAATCGAACCAGCAACATTTGGCTAACCATAAACGCCAATTTGAATTTGTTGCTGAAGGGATATCAAACGTTGATCAGATCATACAAAAGCTGATCGCATTCAACATCGCGATCCCAAGCTGGGCTTTAGGTACAGGTGGTACACGTTTCGGGCGTTTCTCGGGCGGTGGTGAGCCGAGAAGCCTGGAAGAAAAGATAAGCGACGTGGGACTAATCCATGCTTTAAACAGGTCAAGCAACTCTATTTCACTGCATATTCCCTGGGATATTCCGAAGAATGCTTCTGCAATAAAAGCATTGGCATCACATTACGGGCTGCATTTTGACGCGGTTAATTCCAATACTTTCCAGGATCAACCCGATCAGCAGCTGAGTTACAAATATGGTTCACTGAACCACATAGATAAAGCAGTACGACAACAGGCTATTGAACACAATATCCAGGTAATTAAATATGGCGTTGAGCTTAATTCAAAAGCTTTGTCGGTTTGGCTGTCAGATGGCTCCAACTTCCCGGGCCAGTTGAATATGCGTGGTGCTTTTGAACGGACATTTGACAGTTTGCAACAGATCTACTCCGCTTTACCGGATGACTGGAAAATGTGGGTCGAATATAAGCCCTACGAACCTAACTTTTATTCAACCACCATTGGTGATTGGGGACAATCCTACTTGTTATCATCAAAATTAGGACAGAAAGCCCAAACGCTGGTCGATCTCGGTCACCATTTGCAGGGAGCAAATATTGAACAAATAGTCGCCCTGCTTTTGATGGAAGGAAAACTGGCCGGTTTCCACTTTAATGATTCTAAATATGGCGATGATGACCTAACCGTCGGCAGCATCAATCCTTACCAACTGTTCCTCATCTTTAATGAACTGGTAGAAGGCATGGATGCAAGAGGAATGAACCATGCAACCGGCATAGGCTGGATGATCGATGCATCGCATAACATAAAAGACCCGATAGAGGATCTGTTACAGTCAGTTGAAGCCATAAAAATAGCTTACTCGCAAGCATTGCTGGTTGATCAATCAGCGCTGAAACAGGCACAGCAAAATAATGATGTGGTGCAGGCGCAGGAGATTTTGCAACAAGCATATCGCACCGATGTGCGTCCATTAGTGGCGCAAGCTCGGTTACTGGCAGGCGGAGCTTTGCAACCTTTAACGCTTTTCAGAAAGTTGGCCGTACGCGAGAACCTGATCAAGGAACGCGGGCTAAAAACCATCGCAACCGGATTGTAATGAAGCCCACACCCGTCATAGCTGTTTTTGATGTTGGCAAAACGAACAAGAAACTGTTCCTGTTCGACGAGCACTACCAGATAGTTTATGAGCGGTCGGCACGTTTCATTGAAACGATAGATGAAGATGGATTTTCCTGCGAAAACCTCGAAAGTTTGCGACTGTCGATATTCGATTCATTAAGCGCAATTTTCCGGCTGAAGGAGTTCGTTGTTAAAGCGGTAAATTTTAGTGCATATGGTGCAAGTTTGGTTTATGTGGATGAAGAAGGCAAGCCGTTGACGCCATTATATAATTACCTAAAACCTTATCCGGAAGAGTTAAGCAAACAGCTTTACGCCAAATACGGTGGCGAAGATCAGTTTGCATCTGAAACTGCTTCACCCATTTTAGGCAGTTTAAATTCGGGCCTGCAGCTTTACCGTTTGAAAATCGAGCAGCCGGAAATATTTAAAAAATTGAAATACGCGCTGCACCTGCCGCAATATTTAAGCTCATTAATATCCGGGCAATATTGTTCCGACATTACCAGCATCGGTTGCCATACTGCTTTGTGGGACTTTAATAGCAATCGCTACCATGAGTGGGTTGAAAAGGAAGGCTTATCCTTAAAACTGCCGCCGATCAAAGAGCCCGACGAGTGTTTAAAAGCTGTTTTTCCGGGTAATGGTTATTGCGTAGGCATCGGCTTGCATGATAGTTCGGCAGCACTTATACCCTACCTGGTAAGTTTTAACGAGCCGTTTATCCTGGTCTCGACCGGTACCTGGTGCATCAGTATGAACCCCTTTAATCTCACGCCATTAACCCAAAGCGAGTTGCAGAACGATTGTTTGTGCTATTTACAGTATCAGGGTAAGCCGGTAAAAGCGTCGAGACTATTTGCGGGCAACGAGCACGAACAACAGGTAAAGCGCATTGCTGACCACTTCAATCAGGATGCGATCAAGTTCAGAACGATGCCTTTTGATCCTGAAGTAATTAACAAATTGCAGCAATCTATTCAGCAAAACAAGCATTCGGATGCGTTTTTAAAGGATTCCGTTTTTAAAGAGAGAGATTTAACTATTTTTAGCGACGAAATTGAAGCCTATCACCAGCTGATCATCGATCTGATACACCAGCAGGTATATTCAACCCGACTGGTACTAAAAGGTACGTTTGTGAAGCGGATTTTTGTTGACGGCGGTTTTAGTAAAAATAGTGTGTATATGAGTTTACTGGCGAACGCCTTTCCGGATATCGAAGTATTTGCAGCATCAATGGCGCAGGCGACAGCTTTGGGTGCCGCACTGGCCATTCATAAATCGTGGAACAATAAACCGATTCCAGGCGACATTATCGAACTAAAGTATTATGCGCAAAGCAAGCCTGTAACCAAATGACTGTCGGCCTTTTTATTCCCTGTTACATAGATCAATTTTATCCCGGCACCGCAATAGCCACGCTGCAATTACTCGAAAAGTTAGGCGTAACAGTGGTTTATCCCCCTAAACAAACCTGTTGCGGGCAGCCAATGGCAAACTCCGGTTATGAACACCTGACAACTGGTTGTAACGAGCTTTTCATTGATAATTTTTCTGATTTCGACTATATCGTATCCCCTTCGGGTAGCTGTATACTGCATATAAAAGATCATTTACATTCAGAAGGCAGGGAAAATGAGGCCGTGCAAATCCGACATAAAGTTTACGAACTGACCGAGTTTCTAACTGATATTTTAAAGGTCGAACAACTGGATGCCGCTTTCCCGCATAAGGTCGGCTTGCATCAAAGCTGCCACGGTCAGCGAGGGCTTAAGCTGTCGCAGATGACAGAATTAGTTGCTGCTCCATTTTCCAAGCCTTTGCAATTGCTCAATATGGTAAAAGGACTTGAGCTGATACCTTTAAGTCGGCAGGATGAGTGCTGCGGATTTGGCGGGACGTTTTGCGTGGCCGAAGAAGCGGTTTCTGTAAAAATGGGGGTTGATCGCGTTGCCGACCATCTGGAACATGGCGCTGAATTTATTACCGGGGCCGATATGTCGTGCCTGATGCATATGGAAGGCATTTTAAAACGTCAGGGCAGTAGAGTAAAAGTGCTGCATATTGCGGAAATATTAAATTCTTCAGCCCAATGAGTACGACATCAACTAAAGACCACGCCGAACTTGCCGGGCAATTTAATGCCGACGAAAAACGTGTCGATTGGCATGATGAAACGCTATGGTGGATTCGTCAAAAGCGCGATAAGGCAGTAAATCAATTGCCTGAATGGGAACTGCTTAGGGAAACGGCTTCTAAAATAAAAGAACATGGGCTATCTAACCTAAGCAATTATTTAGAAGAATTTGAGGCTAATGCACAGGCTAATGGCATTACTGTTCACTGGGCTGCGGATGCAAAAGAGCATAACGAAATAGTGCACGGGATCATCAAAAAGCATGGTGTTAACCGCATGGTTAAAAGTAAGTCCATGCTTACGGAAGAATGCCATCTGAATGAATACCTGACGGAAAATGGAATAGAAGTAGTTGATTCAGATCTGGGCGAACGTATTGTACAGTTGGCAAAGGAACCGCCAAGCCATATCGTACTGCCATGCATCCATAAAAAGAAAGAAGAAATAGGTGACCTGTTTCATGAACATTTGGGAACACCCGCCGGTGTTTCTGATCCGCAGGTACTGACCGAAACCGCGCGTCAGCACCTAAGAGAAGTGTTTCTTACCCGTAAGATCGCTCTCACAGGCGTAAACTTTGCGGTTGCCGAAACAGGTGAGTTTGTGGTCTGCACCAACGAAGGGAATGCCGATATGGGCGCCCATTTATCAGAAGTGCATATTGCCAGCATGGGTATCGAAAAGATCATTCCAAAACGCGAGCATTTGGGCGTATTCCTGAGATTGCTTACCCGTAGTGCCACCGGACAGCCGATTACCACCTATTCCAGCCACTATAAAAAACCCCGGCCTGGCCAGGAGATGCATATCGTTATTGTTGATAACGGCAGGAGTGTTCAATTGGGTCGAAAAGATTTCCGCAATTCGCTTAAATGCATACGTTGCGGTGCTTGTATGAATACCTGCCCGGTTTATCGTCGCAGCGGTGGTCACAGCTATCACAATGCTGTCAGCGGGCCGATTGGCTCTATACTGGCACCTAACCTGGATATGGAAAAATATGCCGATCTGCCTTTCGCCTCTACACTATGCGGATCGTGCTCCAATGTCTGTCCGGTTAAAATTGATATTCATGACCAGTTATATAAATGGCGGCAAGTGATCGTTAAGGCAGGTTATACCACCAAAGCCAAAACAGCCGGCATGAAGATGATGCAATGGACACTTTCTTCACCGGGCATTTATCATGCGGCAGGTAAGGCCGGCAGAATGGTGATGAAATATGCGCCGTTTGCGGTTAACAATGCTCTGAACCCATGGTATAAACAAAGGGACATGCCAAAACCACCGGTTGAATCATTTGACGATTGGTATAAAAAGAACAGGGGGAACAAATGAGTAACCGGGAGAAAATATTGTCAGCCGTTCGAGCTAATCAGCCTGAGTTGACGGCATTGCCAGAAATAGGATCGCTTAAATCATTGGCAGATAAAGCAAATCTATTGACTCAATTTACAACCGTCGCCACAAATATCGGTGCCAAGGTCTTTGAGGTAAAAAGTTTGGCTGAGGTAAAGACGATCATCCAAAATAAGTTTGGGGCGGAAAAGAGAGTCGTCTCAACTATTGCTGAATTAAGTGATATTGCTGATACCAAAGAATATTTAGGCGACTTACCTGTAGAGTTAGCCGATGTGGAACTGGCTATACTGCAATCCGATCTGGCTGTTGCCGAAAATGGTGCTGTCTGGATCACCGAAGAGCAAATGGGGCAAAGGGTATTGCCTTTTATTACCCAGCATTTGGCTGTTCTAGTTAATACTAAAAATATCGTGGCTACTATGCACGATGCTTACAGTTCTATCAGTATTACCACACAAGGTTTTGGGGCTTTTGTAGCGGGCCCTTCTAAAACGGCAGATATTGAGCAGTCATTGGTAATAGGTGCGCATGGCCCTAGAAGCATGAGCCTTTTCCTGTTTAATGAAGATTAAAGCGAATTCCTGCTGGTGACTTTGAAAGGAATAGCAATATGCTCAGTTGAATTAGTCAAAACCAGTTCGGCAGTTTTCTTACCCATCAGAGCAAAATCGGTCGAAATAGTAGTTATCCCATCCAGGATGATCTTTTTTAAAGGAGTTTCATTGTAAGAGATCACGCCCACATCTGTACCAACTTTTAATTTAGCCGCAATGATCTTTTCGATCAGTTCCACCAGGTGGTCCTCCATTACGTTGATGTAGGCTATTCCTTTTGCTACCTGTTCCTTCTCTAACGAATAGATCACTTCATAGTCAAAAGCGTATTGCCGGCAAAAATTCAGAAAGCCGGTAAGAATTTCTTTTGGATAATAGGAGTTCTCCGGGAAAATGATTTTAAGGGTATGATATTTGCCCAATTTGTCGAGCAGTTTTTCAAGCGCCTCGTAAATGTCCCTCTCAAAACTTTCGTAAACCGCTCCAAACTCGCCGGTAACACCCGATTCAAGTTTATCCATCAGTATCAGTTTATCCTTCGGGATAGTATTGATCACGTCATAAGCCTGTTCGGTATTCTCCATAAAGTGCGGGATAATAACCAACTTGGAGTAGTTGTTGATCTTATCCAGTATCAGGTTTTTAAATACGTTGAAATCGTTGTTGTAGATATAAAAGTCGATGGCCGCGTTGTGCCCTAGTGTTGCAGCAAAAGCATCGTACATGATCTTTTTATGGCTGCTGAGCTTGTTAAAAAGCAGAAGAACTTTTACCGGCTGACTGAAATTGGTGTTGGCTATAAAGTAACCTTTACCCGCTACAGATTTTATTACGCCTGCTTTCTTTAACTCGGAATAGGCTCTCTCGATCGTGTTCCTGGAGGTATCCAGCGCCACGCAAAAATCATTAATAGACGGAAGAATATCATCCTTCTCGATCTTGCCCGCCTCTATCCCTCTTAAAATGGAATTTATAAGCTGAAGATATTTCGGCGTGATAGAGTACTCATCAATCTCAACAATCTTCAGGTAATTTTTCATAATCGGAAAACAAATAAAACGATAAAGCCGCTGATTTGTATAAACAGCGGCCTTTATTTTTAGAAATTGAGGCTGTCTTATAAAGTATTTACCGTTGCCCTGGCATACAAGGCTATTTTGCGGTGCAATTCGTCTGGGTTAAAAGGCTTGCTGATAAAGTCATTCATCCCCACAATATAGGCCTGATCCTTGATGTCAAGCATTGCTGATGCCGTTAAGGCAATAATGGGCAGATTTTTGAATTTTTCACCGGGCAATTCTCTTATCGCCCTTGTTGTCTGGTACCCGTCCCTTTCAGGCATTTGCAGGTCCATCAAAACCATGTCATAGTCGTTTGTCTGCACCAAAGTGTAGGCAATTTCTCCATTTTCGGCCACATCGCATTCAACATCCCACAATTTCATATACTGTTTGGCCAGTATAACGTTGATCTGGTTGTCTTCTGCAATTAATAGTTTAACGCCTTTTAAGCTTTTGGTTTCAATTTGGCTTTCTTCTTTTATACCGTTGATAAATTGCTTTGTGCTATTTTTTAATTTAAGACTGAAATAGAATACCGAACCTTTTCCTAGCTCAGATCTTACCTGAATATCGCTACCCATCAATTCCAATAAACGCTTCGTTATAGTTAAGCCCAAACCAGTGCCACCAAAATTGCGCGTCGTGTCTGAACTTGCCTGGGTAAAGCTTTCGAATATATTTTCGAGTTTGTCTGCCGCAATGCCGATACCGGTATCCGCAACTTCAAAGTCGATAATAGTATGATTTTTAGTTTTCTCACTTAACGAAGCCACTATGGTAACCTTACCTTCTTTGGTGAATTTTACTGCATTGCTGATCAGGTTCGTCAATATCTGCCCCAGTCTCACGGGGTCTCCAATGACTACATCCGGCAGTTCGTGATCGATCAGTAATTTAAGCTGGATATGTTTTTCGGTGGCTTTTTGCAGGAGCGCCAAGCGGATGTTACCTATCAATTGTTTTATACTGAAATCGGCTTCTTCAAACTCGATCTTACCAGCTTCAATTTTGCTGAAATCCAATATGTCGTTTATCAGTACCAGGAGGTTTTCAGCGGAAAATTTGAGCATTTTCAGGTATTCCATTTGGTCTTCACGAGGGTTCATCTGCAAAAGCAAATGGGTAAAACCAATAACAGCGTTCATCGGCGTCCTGATCTCGTGACTCATTGTAGACAAGAACTGAGACTTAGATAGTGCTGCCTTTTCAGCCAGATCTTTTGATACAATCAGTTGCTGCTCCAGTTCTTTAGCTTTTTCTATCTGCTGTTGAAGGAATTTGATGATCGTAATCAGGTCATCATCTGAGTCGCCAAGATCAGGTATGGAATCGGGTGCTAATGAGCCTATTGCCTTTTTTACTTCAGAGATCGACTTTCGTTTTATCTCGTTCTCCTTAAACAAATTGCTGTTTACTTCCTGGTATTCACGCTCGCTTATTGTAAAGGCATGCTCAGATAGCTTTTGAGCCTTCTCGATCGAGCTATAATAATTACTTACGCTCTCGAGAAAGCGAAGCATAGCCTCATCTTTTAAGTAGGATTCAGGAAGTAATTTTCTAATTTGTTTATTCAGAACACTGTGATAATCCATAAACACTAATTCCGCTTGTTTTTTAAAGTTCTGTAAATGTGGTGATGGTCATAGTTTGATTATGCAACTCACATTGAACATTTGAATTAAAAGGCGAAATCTCGCCGTAACTGTAAAAGCCTGTAATGGCGGTATGATTACCCAGAATTTCTTTGGCTGCTTCAACCTCTTCATCTGTCCTTTCCTGCAATATCAACTTACGGCCAACGCAGCTGATCAGCACTGCTAAATCCGGCTCCTGATTTCTGATATTCTTAAATGAATCAGTTGCAGCTGATGAGGAAGCTTCTATAAGTTTGTCAAAATTGGCTTTCATCAATCGCACTTTGCTTCCTTCTGGCAAATTACCTGCAAAAACCATTGATTTTTCTTCCTCATTAATACTTAAAATGGTACGAACCAGGTTCTTATCTGAATGGTTCAGTCGTATTGATAATGGGAAAAGCAGGGCTGATCCAGGTAGCTCGTTCACATAATCGCCCAAATATTCTTTATAAAGGTCGAGCGCATTTTTATTGTCAATCTCGAATAAAACATTTTTGTCAGACTTCGTAATTGAACGTTCGTGCCCAAATTCGTCCCAGCCGCCTAACGAACCGTGGCCAATAATAATATCATTACCATAAAAACCGATCGCCACCACGTTGCCTTGAGAAGGGACTTCATTTATACCTGTAAAAGTCTTTTCGAATCGTGCAGCGTCTCCGGCCAGGCCACCAGATACCGGTACGGGGTGATTGTTATTGTTAAGACCATCAACCAATTCGCTGCCATTAATAAACGTACCATCCGAAATAACAAAAACAGAATTCAGGTCATCAGCCAATAATTGCTCCATCAAATAGCTACCTGTTTCAAAACTGTTATTGTGATGCTTAATATTTGTTTTAACGCAACGAACTTTAGTTTTTTCAAATTCAATAGCTGTGGCTACGGCACTATCATCATATACCGAATCGTTAAGAATTTCACCGGACGTTGATGAAAATACAATATCAGCATTGGGGTAAACCTGCTTCAAATGCTCATAGACCTCAGGTTTCACAATACATGAGGATGCTCCGAACACTAAAACCAGTTGGCATTTTTCTGCTTTCAGATCAGATGGATATTCTTTCCATGCGCTGTTCAAGTAGTGATGCTGTTTTGTTTTCATTGCTGCAGTTTGATTGTAATAAATACGTTCACGGGTCTTATACGTAGAAAACGGATTAAATGTTAGAATAAAGTTAATCATTAGGTAAATAAGTATTTTCTCTTAGTGATAGATTTAGTGAGCTGGGGGTCAGTGTTTTAGGAGTTGTTAAGTGAAGTTAACGTGGTTGTAACCAGCCGAATAGTGCCGGGTAATGTCGAAAATCCCCCCTGGCAATTTCAGCTTGGTATTTTAAACTGTCTACCTAAAAAAAAGAAGAGTCCCTGATGGGCAGGAACTCGTTCAACCAATTATAAAACCTAAGAGAGAAGAGAGACGCAGAGGATGGGTTCGAACCATCTATATGCTGCCATGCCAGCGCCCTGCATTATTGGAATAGAAAACCCTTTTGTTTAACTATTATGAGACAAATATATGAATATTTTGATTAATTGCTATAAAGTCTATAGAAAAAGTAGTGTATAAACGAGAAATGTTCGTAAGTTGTTAATTAATAGGGCATTAAAATTTATTCATTAGGAGTTTGTAGGAAGTATGAGCTTAAATGTGGTGCCAATACCCGGTTCCGATGTGACCTCTATTCGGATTTGATGAAAATCTGCAATTGATTTTACGATAGGTAAACCTAAACCGAAACTGTCTTGCTGAAGCGATTGGCTGAATTTTTTAAAGCGGTTAAAAATATGAGGTATCCGATCGGCATTTATGCCTATGCCTGTATCAGCCACTTCGACAATAAATGATTTATTTTCAGCCCGTCCGGTTATCTTAATTTCTCCTTGCTCCTTATTATACTTTATAGCATTGTTTACCAGGTTGAAGAACAAATTGAATAGAAGGAACTTGTTTACGTGATTTAATTCCCATTCCGCTGGAATATCAATTTCGCAGCTGATTTCTTTTTCTTGCAAGCGTATAGATATCTCCTCGTAAACTTCGTGTATCAATTCGGAAAGTGATATTTTATCTTCTTTCAAAAACTGTTCGTTCTCTATTTGCGATATTAGCAGTAGCGTTTTGGTGATGCTTTTTAAGCGGTTCAATATCTTCTGCATCTCAATCAGGCGTACCTTTGTTTCATCAGCAATATCCTCCTGCTCAAACATGTTCTCAATTTTTGATTGCAGAATAGATATGGGGGTCATTAACTCATGTGATGCATTAGATATAAACTCACGTTCCTTCTGAAAGGTATTCTCGATGGTTTGGATCATCTTATGTATGCTGATGTCCAGGTACTCAAAATCGTTGGTCGAGGTTTTGACTTTCTTATAAGGAGTATGATTTGGAAATTTATGCCCTATCAATTTTGTTTTGATGATAAGTCCTAAGGGCCGTAACACGTAGGTAGAGTAAACCTGGTCGGCAAGGATAGTGAGCAGCACCATGCCTAAGAGTATTTCAAACGCGATGTTTTGTAAGGGGGTAGTAGTCTCATTAATTGTGTCGATACTCTTACCTATTTCCAAAAGGTAATTCTGATTGCCGGCCTTAAAATTGTGACTTAGTATTCGATACTGTATAGTATCGCCTTCAACACGCCGGTTCTCGTTAAAAATAGTGTCGATGTTTTCATTCAGGGAGTCGACATCAAGACTAACGTATTCTTCCTTAAGCAGTGCATTATAGCTACCATAACTTTCGCCATTTTGAATATAGTTTTTTATGCCCTGCGCATTCACAATCTTCAGCACTTTATCTTTTTGCCGGCGCAGCCAATTGTCGGTATAGCTTTGATTAATGTCCCTGATCAGGGTAGGAAGCAGCAAAACAAACAGCACTACTATTACCAGTTTCGAAATAGTGTTAAAAAGTGTCAGTTTAGTTCCGAGCTTCAAGATATCTAGTGATTTATATTTATACGATAACCCAATCCCCGCACAGTCTCAAGCCAGTCCGGCGGGCTAAAAGCATTTAGTTTTTTGCGAATGTTTTTAATGTGAGCATCAATATAATTCGAATCGTAATCATCATTTACTATGCTCCCCCATATGTGCTCGCTCAATTGTGACCGGGTTAACGTTCGATTTTTATGTAACAGCATGTACGCAACCAGGTCGAATTCCTTTTTGGTAATAGTTCCGATAAGGGTGTTATTATGGGATATGGTGCGGTTGGTCAGATCGATCACAAAATCACCCAACATAATTACCGAATGCTTCAGCCCGAATTTTCTGCGCATAATAGCCTGCATCCGGCTTTGCAACTCAAGCAACGAGAATGGTTTGGGCAGGTAGTCGTCAGCGCCTAAATCCAACCCTTTTATGCGGTCGTTAACTTCTGCTCGGGCGGTCAATATTATACATGCCGCTTCTGGATTATATTTTTTTGCTTCTTTTAGTAGATCAAGCCCATCATAGTCGGGTAATCCCAGGTCGATTAGAATAAAATCGTATAGGTTGGTTGCTATTTTTTCTGACGCAGAAATACCATCAAAACAAACTTCGCAAATGTAATTGGAGTTGGATAGAAATATTTCCAGCTCATTCGTCAGTGCTTTTTCGTCTTCAACAATCAGAACATTCATACCGGTTCAATAAAAAACATAATAAAAAGTCAGGTTATAGAACGATTCTTTATGGTTTCTTAATATACCCTCGACGTTCACAGGGATAGAATATTTGTACGAAAACTCAAATGTATAATGTGGCCTGTTATAAGCAATAGGAATTTTCAAGCTATAATTCAGTAAATCTAGCTCGCTGTTATGCCCCGCATATTTTTGAAAACCGATTGGCGGGCCAATTGGTTGGCTGTTATCATAACCAAAGCCAACTCTCCCGGGGTGGTTCTGGTTATATTTTTGTACAAAGTTTTGGGTACCTAAAATGACATTAAACGCCGGATTGAATGACAAATAATCTTTGTCGTCAAAAATACTCCAGCTGGTTTCGATGTATTTGGAATTGGTTATCGTGACAAAAAAATCGTGAGATTCGCCAAATAAATAGTCCAGCACAACTCCCGATTTTAAAATTCTCCAGTCGTAGCTGTTGTTGAAATTAATATCGTTTGATGATGCTGACTTGATGATCAATGCATTGCGATCGAAAAAGAAACGGGTGTAGCTTATGTTGCCCGAGAATTTTGGATTGATATGATAAACATAACCACCGCCCAGATCAACCTCGTCAACATTGGGAATCGAACCCAGCACCTTATAGGCCGATCCATAAACAAACCATCCGGATTTAGTATTATAAATTACGTCTGAACTTAAAAACGGGTATTTAACAGGCCCTGTGCGTCCAAAGAAACTTGCATCGCTGCCATAGCTTACACCGGCCGATATCGACCTTTTCTTGATGATCGTATCCGAATCAGCTATTGTCCTCGCCGGACGATCTACAAAAATGTGATTGGCCGGGGTGGCGCTCACATCCAAATAAATTGTCAAAAGAAGCAGGGCACAGATATATTTCATTTTTGGTGCGTGATATAATATGCATTGATACTTTAATTGCCGTTCCTCCTCGGTATTTCAGGAGGTCGTTCCAATCCCGCCGGCCGTCGCTGTCGCTTTGGCTTTACCTGGTTTGTTGAATTTGCGCTACCATTTTCATCAACCTTTTCAGGTTTAGGCAGGCGCTTTGCTTTAGCAACTTCTTTTATTTTTTTCTTATCGTCGGCTTCCTGCTGCTTCTTTTTAATAGTAGTATCACTATAAAGAACTTTTAAAAGTGCCGAATCGATATGATGGGCTACAGATTTATGACGATAAAAACCATCATTAAATTTTGCGGAAGATAAACATGGTGTGAGTATCAATAGCAGGACAATATACACAAACCACTTAATCATTTGGAGTAGAAAAGCTTAAAAGTTTTTTCAAACGCAATCCATTCAAAGTTAAACTTCAACCCTGATTGTCCTGTCAGGGTGTATGTAACGATACCGTTTATAAGCCAAAAATGGAAATTTTTAGCGAGATAATTTGCCGGCATGATGAAAGACGTCCGTTAATGACAACTGAGCCTGGTTTATAATTCTGTATAAAGACAGATAATATCAGCATCCCGGCGAAGTCCCGCGTTGGTCAACGGCCCCGTTATACCCGGGTGCGAAATATTCCAAACTAAGACAAATAGTTAACTTCTTTTGAAGTGTAGACCCTATCGTGATCGTCAATGATTACACATGCAAGCTGCTGTAACTGGTTGATTAGGTATAAACCTGCATTTACGCCCATTGCCATTACCGGTGTAGCCATCGCGTCAGAAAGTTCAGCGGTTGGACTAACAATACTTACACTTTTTAACGCACTAACAGGAAAGCCCTTCTTGGTATCCACGTTGTGAATATATTTTTTGTTGCTGATGGTTACATTTTTTTCAAAGTTGCCAGATGTAGCCACGGCCATATTGCTGATATTGATATTGGAGAAAGGTTGAGATCCACGCTCCGGATCGGCTGATGCGATGGTCCATGGCGCATTATCCGGTTGCAAGCCCCAGGTAAGCAAATCGCCTCCTGCATTGATCACCCCGCTGCTTACGCCCATGAGCTGCAATGTGTATTTAGCTCTGTCGGCTGCATATCCTTTACTCAGACCGCCGAAGCCAATACGCATCCCTTTTTCAGTCAGGAATACAGTAGTTTTTACCTCGTCGGTCTTGACATTTTTGTAGTTGGTGAATTTTACCGACTCCAATTCGATCATGGCAGGATCAACGGTTCTATCTACAGCGTTATAAGTGATGTCAAAAGTTCCGAAGGTCAGCTCTGAGATTTTAAGCGCGCGTTCAACAAGCCTGAAAATTTCTGCGTTGACTTTTACTGGTTTGATGCCTGCATTGCGGTTAATTTCGTTGATCTGGCTTTCATCACTAAAGGTGCTCAGGAGCTTTTCGACCCGGCTGATCTCGGCAGCCGCAGCGTCGATGCAATTATCTGCCCAAATTGGGTCATTACCAACTACACTAATTTCGAAACGGTTTCCCATCAAGCGTAGTTCACGTCTGAAAATATTCTGATCGTTATTGTAAGTTTTAACAGCTAACATAGGCAATTCAGTAAATTCCATAAATCGATGCCTTCAAAAAGGCACAATTAATGCAAGATGCATTTTGCCCGAAAGTAAAAGCCAAACATGAAAATAACATGAAAAAGCAAGCCTGCTTAACGTTGTGTTAAACTTTTAAGAAAATCTGACTTAAAAGAGACGATTTAGGCGATAGTGCCTTCCTTCAGCTTTTCAGCATTTTCAGCAAACTGTAGTGCTTCCAGTATTTCCTGTATGTCACCGTTCATTACACCAGGTAAGTTATACATGGTAAGGCTGATACGGTGTTCTGTAACGCGCCCCTGTGGATAGTTGTAGGTGCGTACTTTAGCCGAACGGTCACCGGTTGATACCATGGTTTTACGTTTTTTGGAGATATCTTCCAGGTGCTTTTGCAGCTCCACTTCGTATATCCTTGAACGTAATACCTGTAAGGCTTTATCGTAGTTTTTTAATTGAGATTTCTGGTCCTGACACTGTGCAATTATACCGGTTGGTATGTGGGTCAATCGAACTGCCGAATAGGTAGTATTTACCGATTGTCCGCCTGGTCCGGATGCACAGAAAAGGTCTTTTCGGATATCACTTGGATTTAGTTCTATATCAAACTCATCTGCCTCCGGCAATACGACCACGCTGGCTGCTGAGGTATGTACACGACCCTGGGTTTCGGTATCCGGCACGCGTTGTACGCGATGTACACCCGATTCATATTTTAAGGTCCCGTAAGCATCTTCTGCCAGTACGTTGAAAACAATTTCCTTATAACCGCCGGCTGTGCCTTCAGTGTAGTCAACCAGTTCGGTTTTCCAGCCGCGTTTTTCGCAATAACGCATATACATGCGGTAAGGTCACCCGCAAAAAGAGCAGCTTCGTCACCACCCGTACCACCACGGATTTCCACAATCGCATGTTTGGCATCTTCCGGCTCCTTAGGGATCAGCATCAAACGGATCTCTTCTTCCTTCTCGTCCTGTTTTACCAGCAATTCATCCAGTTCACCTTTAGCCATTTCGCGGAAATCTTCATCCTTCTCGGTGGCCAATATCTCTTTGTTGGTTTCAATATTGCTGATGATGTTGCGGTAGATATAATATTCGTCCACAATTTTAGCAAGGTCTTTATATTCCTTGTTCAGCTGCGCAAAACGCTTCATGTCCGACATTACATCGGGGCTGCTCAACTCGGCCTCTACATCTTTCCAACGCTGGTGGATCGCTTCTAACTTTTCTAACATAGTTTTATGCCTTTCTGCCGTGGTTTCAAACTTTCAGCAAAAAATCGCACAAAGGTACGAAATTTTGAAGATATTTTTTAAGGCCGTTGTCTTCGTATCAGGTTATTACACAGCCGCTACAATCGGACTTTCAAAATGTTTAAGGAGGAGTTCCTGCCCATCGAACTCCGCGTAAGAGAATGTTTTTACCCACTCGCCCAGGTTTACGTAGCGGCTTTTTTCATTCAGAATAACGTCCATTGTTTTATGGCGATGGCCGAATATCAGGTAATCAAAATATTTGGTTGTCAGCAGATCATCGCAAAAAGTTACCAGCCATTCATGCTGACCAGGTTTCAGGTTTTCATTCTTTTCACCGGCGATGCGGCTATGGCTGGACCAGTAATTGGCGATGCCTACACCCAGGTTTGGATGTATCCGCGCAAATAACCATTGGCAAAACGAACTGCGGAAGAACTTCTTCAGGATTTTGTATTTAGCATCTCCTGGCCCCAGGCCGTCACCGTGATGCAGGTAAAACTTCTTGCCATTGCGCTCTATTTCCAGCTCGTTACTGATAATCACAGCGCCAAACTCCTTTGGGAAATAATCGAACATCCACATATCGTGATTGCCCTTGAACATATAAATTTTGATGCCGGAATCGGCCAATTGAGCCAATTTGCCTAAAAAACGTATGTAGCCTTTTGGAACTACAGTTTTGTATTCGAACCAAAAATCGAATACATCGCCCATCAAAAATACTTCTGCGGCATCTGCCCTTATCATATCCAGCCAACGTATCAAACGGTCTTCCCGCTCGCGACTGGCGGCATAACTTATAGCGCCCAAATGAATATCAGAAGCAAAGTAGAGTTTGTTGCGGGTCGACATGTGCCCAAAAGTAAGGTATTGGGATGAAATGAGAAAGAGAGGGATTATTTCGGAATGCGGAAGTTCGATTGCGGAATTAATAATGGATGTAATTTAATGTTGTAATGTCACATTATACTTCAATATTTGATATTCGGTATTCATTATTCGATATTTAAGATATGAACAGCGTCCTTCATATTCTCAACGGCGATTCCACCGCATACAGCTTTAAAGATACCGGGCTTGATGGCGATATACTGGTTTGGCGTGAGGTGCTGTCGCAGGGGCCGTTGATTGAAGATATTTCGTCGGCAGCTTTTTGGGAAATGCGTTCCGAATGGATATGCAAAGGTTTGAATGAAACTCCTGAGAATTATCGAAAGAAGGTGATTGAGCCCCTAGAAAAGCTAAGTAATATTTATGATGAGATCACACTTTGGTTTGAGTTCGACCTGCATTGCCAGATCAATATGCTTGGGGTGATGGAAATGATGTTGAAACATACTGATCTTTCAATACCAAAAATCTACTTAGTTTGTCCTGGTGAGTGTGCGGGTGTAGAAGACTTTCGGGGGATGGGCCAGCTAAACGGCAGCCAATTAGCGGTTTTGTATGACGACCGGCTCCGGCTTAATGATTGGGATTTTACTTTGGCTTCGCAAGCCTGGAAATTATATGTAAGCGGCGATGATATGGCTCTGGAAAAATGGATAAACGAAACCAATTTTTGGGGAAGCCTGCACCTGCTAAAACCTGCTTTGCTGGCACATCTGAAACGCGTCAGGGTAAATGATGCAGGTTTGAATCACATTGAACAAACTCTCCTGGACATTTATAGCAGTGGCACCAGGGCCAAATATGCCATTTACGAAGCCTTCTGGAAAGCCGAAAAAATTTACGGCATGGGCGACCTGGAGATAGATATCTACCTGCGTTCGCTTGCCGACAAGAACCTGCTGGCTATGCCTACCTAGCCTAGTTATTAATTTGTTTTAAGTAAAATCCCCTCTTTTTTGCTTGCAAAAGAGAGGGTGGTCGAGCGAAGCAATGACCGGGTGAGTCGACTATACGAGCGGCATTACCGCAATGCATGACGGCTAGTTTACTCCGACGACGCTAAGCTGGTCGACCTTCTCTTCCGTAAACGGAAAAGAGGGAGAAGAAATTAATTTTTTTGTTGGATTATTATATTAGATCAACCTACTGTGTAGTAGGGTAGGTGGTCGTTACCGAAACCGTCGGCGACGGGTCGCTTTCATTCTTCAGCCGGTCGAGCGAAGTGATCACATATAAATAAGTCTTTCCGCGCTGCACTGTCTTATCCTCATAAATCTGATCGGTGTTATACTGGATATGCAGGATATATTTCGGATCGTTCAGGTTAAATTTATCCGTGCTTTCAAACCGGTATACTACGTAGCCATAAGCAGGGTCGCCATCCTGGGCCGTATCGGGCTTCATCCAGCTTAACCGCACGCTGTTGCCTGTGAATTTTGCAACCGGATTTCTGGGCGCGTTTGGCGCAACCGAATCCAGCCAAAACATGGCAGGTGGCAGTGCCAGGTATTTATAAAAATGATTTTTTAGCGAATCGGTAAAACCATAGGCATTATGCATCAACGAATTATTGCTGAAAAATACGCTCCCCTCTACGCGTGCGTTGTTTCGCAGATATTTGATCTGGTTTGGCAACTCATACGGGTTCGTAAAAGCCCTCGACTTTGGCTCCAGTGCTCTATGAGCCCCGTGGCCGATATATAAATGGCGGTCATAAGTGTTATCACTCCACCAATCCACTAATTTATTATAGTCCATCAGACGGTCGTTTGTAGAGCGATACAGTTGTGGTACAACATAGTCGATCCAGCCTTCTTTCATCCATTTACGGGCGTCGGCATACAATTCATAGTAGGTTTCCAAAGCATGGGTATCTGACCCCGCCGGATTATGACTTTTATTAGCCCATACACCGAACGGACTGATACCGAATTTGAGATAGTATTTATGGTCATGAATGCTATCGCCCAGCATTTTTATCAGCTGATTGACGTTATTACGCCGCCAGTCATTAACATCAGTAAAGTCGCCGCCGTAGGTTTTAAAAGTTTGAGCATCGTGTATTTGTTGACCTTCGATTTTATAGGGATAAAAGTAATCGTCCATGTGCACGCCATCAATGTCGTAGTTGTCTACCACGTTCAGGATTACCTTTACAATGTAATCGCGCACCTGCGGTATCCCCGGATCGAACTGTTTGATGCCACCGTAAGTGAAGAACCAGCTGGGCTGCGTATTGGTAATATGGGTTGGAGTAAGCGCCCTGAAATTACTATCATAAGTCGCTCGATATGGATTAAACCAGGCATGTAGTTCGATGCCGCGTTTGTGACATTCTTCTATTGCAAATTCGAGTGGATCAAAGCCTGCTGCAGGAGCCATACCTTGCTGTCCCATCAACCATTTCGACCACGGCTCCAGGCTTTTCGCATAAAAAGCATCCGCCGCGGGACGAACCTGGAACATCACTGCGTTAATTCCAATGCGCTGATCCTCGTCTAATATCGTTATAAGATCTTGCTTTTGCTGGTCAACAGATATATGGCCTGGTTTTGGCCAGTCGATATTTGCTATGGTAGCCACCCAAACTCCTCTGAACTCTCGTTTTGGCGCCATTTTCACTCTGATGGATGTGTCAATTACCACCTTAGACAACGTATCAACCTGTTGCGCATGAACATTTAGAAAGAAAACAACCAGTAATATAAAGTATATGAAATATTTGTAAATACGCATCAGAAGGGCATTTTTAAAAAGTGCAAAGATATAAAACTCAAAAACCTGTTGCTTTATTATTAAATCAATTTATACTTAAGTGTTGCGTTTTTAGCTTTTTTGTACTTACATTTAAAGCAGATTTAGCTATGAATCGAAGCCAAGCGAATATGCAATGTCATAATTTTATCATTTTTTTGTTCAATAATTTTTAAGTTATAGTAAAACAATCTTGTTACAAATTTGTTGCCACAAAGAATATTTAATGCTAAACGTCAAAAACAAAATTTAAACGCTTGTTGGCTGTAGCACCACGTAAAACTAAACAGCCCTAATTAATTTAAAACTAAACACTAAAAACCGCCATGGAAAATCAATCTGGACAGACGCCTAAAAAGAATTCTAACGTAATCTATTTTCTGATTGTTGTGGTTTTGGCTTTGTTGGGGACTGATGTATACCTGTATCTGCAAAAAAATAAATCTGATACAAAAATTATATATCAGGATGATGAAAGAAACCGCCTGAAGATCGAACTGGATAGTCTTGAAGCGCAAGTAGAACAGGCAAACACCGGCAAAGCAAAAATGACTGCCGCGATGAAAGCCAAGAATGATTCGCTCGAATCAAAGATCAAAGTATTACGTGTGCAGCTGGCAAAAGGAAAACTGACCAAAGCTGAACTTGCAAAAGCCCAGGAAGATGTAAAACAACTCCGCTATTTTGTTACAAAATACACTGCCGATATTGAAGAGCTGAAGAAGCAAAATACCAGTTTGTCCAACGAGCGGGATACGTTAAAGACGAACTTGGCGGCGTCCACTGCCAAAAACACCGACCTCACAAAACAAAACCAGGACCTGGACTCGAAGGTCAAGGTCGCATCCGTCTTAAAGCTGGCGCAGGCTAATGTCGTGGCCTACAAAATTAAGGGCAGTGGAAAAGAAGTAGATGTGACCCGTGCAAACCCTGCAAAGAAGATTAAAATTAACTTTACGGTGGCTGAAAACAGCATTGCTGAGAAACGCATGCA
>JAFAKI010000064.1 GCA_019235595.1 Mucilaginibacter sp.
CGGTGCAGGCGAACCAGCTCGGCATAAACGCCCAAAGGGGTAACCCCTGTTGCCAGGCCAAGCACCACCTGCTCGCCTTTGTCTTGCTTCGAGCGGATCAGGTCGGCTATCCGCCGCGCCACCGACAAGGAGGCTTCTTTCTGGTTGCTAAATACGCTCACCGGCAACTTCTCATACCGGGTCTCTTCCAATAAATTTAATCGCGCCATGTCAAAGGTTTTAATTGATTTTGTGTGGGTGAAAGCAAATATATTAGATATGTTTGCTTATATAAAGCTAATTTCATTTTAACTTTTACTAACCCGATGCCTGCCCTGAATCAAAACCTGAAAAAGCTGTTTACTATCGCCCAAAAACCAGAAAAACTGGGCATCGGACTGATGTCAGGAACATCGCTTGACGGCCTGGATATCGCGCTCTGCAAATTCAAAGGCAATGGGTTAAATACGCAATTCGAGCTGTTGCATTTTATCACTATCCCATACAAGCAGCACTTTAAAAACGAGGTGCACGAGGTGTTTTCAAGAAGGCTGGTCGACCTGGAAAAGATCACTTTACTAAATGCCTATATCGGTACTTTTCATGGTGAACTGGTGCTGGAAGCTTTGGCCAAATGGGACGTCAAACCATCGGATGTGGATTTCATCGCCAGTCACGGGCAAACCATTTATCATGCGCCTAAAAGGCTACACAAGCAGAAAGAATACCCCAACGCTACCCTGCAAATCGGCGATGGCGATCACCTCGCGGTTAAAACAGGCATCCTTACCATCAGCGATTTCCGCCAGAAACATATTGCAGCGGGCGGCGAGGGCGCTCCGCTCGCTTTATATGGTGATGTGTTATTAGGCAGCAGAAAAGGTGAAGACCGTATCCTGCTGAACATCGGCGGCATTGCCAACCTGACCTATCTGCCTGCGGATGGTGATACGCATAAAGTGGTTTGCACGGACATTGGCCCCGGTAATACGATGCTCGATGCGGCCTGCCGGGAATATTTCAATAAGCCTTATGATAAGGACTCGTTTATTGCTCTGTCGGGATTAGTGAATGACGATCTGCTTGCTGCCCTGCTGGATCACCCTTTCTTTAACGAGAAAGCGCCCAAAACCACCGGTCCCGAGCTGTTCAACCTAAGCTACCTGGCGGATGCACAGGAAGTATCGAACACTAAAGACATCAACAAAAACGATGTAGTGGCTACGCTAAGCGCTTTCACAGCCACCAGCATTGCCAATTTTACCACCAAGCACCTGCCTGCCGACAGCCGCATTTTCCTGAGCGGCGGTGGTGCGCATAATTATTTTGTGACTACTTATCTGAAACAGTTGCTACCAAAAGCTAAATTAGGTAATACCTCCAGTTTGGGTATTGATCCGGATGCGAAAGAGGCTATATTGTTTGCCTTGTTGGGTAATGAGGCCTTGTCGGGTGAACCTGTGCAGATTGGGGATAATCCGGGGGTGTTGATGGGGAAGTTTAGTTTTGGGATGTAAGAATTGAAAATAACTTATATTTAAACAAATTTAATTATATGGCAGAAAGGAATAAATCATCAAAATTAGCTGATAAACTTTTCCCAGAGATATTCGAGCAAGATTTAGACATATTAAATATTCCGCCGGAGAAAAGGCGCTTAAATACAGAGACATATGATTTCACAGTTTCTACTTTAATTGATTATTTAAATGACCGACATATTTTGATTCCCGAATTTCAAAGGGGATATGTGTGGAATAGGGCGCAAGCTTCTAGATTGATAGAATCTTTAATAATAAATTGCCCCATTCCCGTTATTTTTCTAAGTCAAAATTCAGATGAAACGTTAGCTGTTATTGATGGAAATCAAAGACTTAATAGTATCAAATTATTTCTATCAAATGATTTTGATTTAAGAGGACTAACGGCTTATCCAGAATTAGAAGGGTATAGATTTATAGATTTAGACCCTAGGTTCCAGAGACATATTCAAAATCGAACCATAAGATGCATCGTAATTTTAAAAGATACACATCCTCAGATAAAATTTGATGTTTTTGAAAGATTAAATACTGGCTCAGTTAAACTTAATTCCCACGAGTTGAGACATGGGATTAATTCAGGTACTCTGATGGAGTTACTTGAAACACTTGGGAATAATTCTCTTTTTAAAGATCTAACACTTACCAAAAACGACAAGAGGATGAAAGCGGACGAATTAGTATTACGCTTTTTTGCCTTTAGTGAAAATTGGCGCAATTATACTAAACCTTTAGTTACTTTCTTAAATAACTATTCCGAAGTCAACAGAAACCCTAGTATAGAGCGTCTACTAGAATTGCAAAATGATTTTCACCTTACCTTAGAGAAGGTTAGCATCGTCCTGAATAAATTTGCTTTCAAAACTTATGAAAGAACTCTAAAAAACACAAAATTTAACGCTGCATTATATGATGCCCAGATGATTTCTTTTTATGAATTAAATTTATCAACGCAGGACGTAGAAAAATTGAGAGATCTAAACTTCGTCACAAAAAACCAAGAGTTTATTTCCAATGAAGAATTTAATAAATACATATCTTCTGGAACAACTGATAGAAATAGCGTTATTAACAGAATAACTGAGTATAAATCATTTATAAATAGCCTATTATGATTTATGCCATATAAAAAAAGCAAATCTCGCATAGAGTTTGAAAAAAAGACTGACGAGTTACTCAATTTGGCAAAAGCTATTTCTTATAAAAAGGTCACGCTTTCATATGATCACAAAAATTTAATTTACCAATCCTCTATAGTACTACTATGCTCATCACTTGAAGAATATATAAGAGTTTTTATAGAAGATTTATTTTACAATTACAGGCTAAAAAGCGCTTTACTATCTAAAATTCCGATTAACAGTAGAACTTTCTCATTATTTCATAAGCAAAGAACTATCTATGAGGCCTTTGTCTACTCTAGAGACGAACGAACAATCTTAGAAAAGCTAAAAGTGGATAATCCCCATTTATATTCCTTAATTGACGAAACTAAGGTTTTAACTAATCATATCGATTCGAGGTTAATTGTTAACGATAAAAAATACCCGTCACCTAAAAATTTAAAAATATTATACAATCGTATAGGAATAAAAAATATTTTCCCTGTTATTAATGGCATTGGGCGAAAGGATTATGAATTTTTGTTAAGATCCTTTTTAGATATTAGAGAAACCATTGCCCATCAACAGCCTATAAATCTCACTTACGAAGATTTAAAAAGAAACTTCATAAACATTCTAGACCTTTTGGATAAACTAGATCGTGCATCTTTTTCACATATATGCAGAGAATCTGGGATGCAGTATTGGGTTTAATAAGTTAGCTAAGTGTACATTATTATATCAGACATCGCTTTTAAACTTTATTAGCTCTTTGTGTCTATACATGAGTAATCGCAAAATCAAACAAATCAGCGGTTCAGACAATCCGCGTT
>JAFAKI010000287.1 GCA_019235595.1 Mucilaginibacter sp.
ATTTCACCTGCAGGGTTGATATACAGCGTCGACGGCGGGCCAACCAGTGGATCGATGCTCAGCATCAGGCTATTGCTGTTTGCATTGTCCCGCGCACTGATCTTTACGCTAGATGTATCTGAAACAAGAATATTTGAGAATTTGAAAGCTCCATTCGCATCCGTAACTGTTTGCGTCGAATAAGCTTTGTCAGGTATAAATAATCGTATGTTCCCCTTTGCTATGGGCAAACCAGTATTGTTGCGTAATATTCCTGATACTGAAATTCCCTGCTCCGGTAAAAAAGTAACAGGTGGGTTTTTATCAGCTAATATGTTTTTATAAGTGAAACGACGGTAACCCTGCGTTAGCATCAATACATCGAGATCGGCTGCGCTCTTTTCATCGCTATGGTTAAAATAGTAGCCAGGTTTTTCGATAAATCCTCTCAGGTCTGACGTTAGTAGAAGGTGACTCAATATATTAGGTGCATCGTCATCATCATACGGCACTATTGATTCATTAATTACTGAAACTGAAAAGTTACCTTCTGCAGGTAAGATTTTGTTTTTTGCAGTTACCAGAATACGCATCTTTTGCCGGCGGGAGTAGGCAGACAGATCAGTTTTCATGGTAAGATTCAGCTGGTCATTGTTCTGAACATAAACCAGGCGCTCGCTTAAAGGGGTACCTTTTGACGAGAACACAGTGACTTGCAAAATGCCGGTCGGAAATTTATTTTTAGCTACTGTAGCGGTATAAGTGGTATTTCTTAACACCGTTTGGGCTGCGTAGCAAACTACACCGCCACTTTGCGCCATTACATAAAAGGTTTTATTCTGGTTTCGCTGAAAATAACCGTCATTGGCAGTAATTCTAATGCTCAAACTATCCTTCGCATTATTGTTTACAGATAAGTTAATTCCTTCTGCACGTACATTGGGTAAATCAAAACTACTTTGCGAGCCATCGGCAAATGTAAAATTTGCTTTATAGGTTTTGCCATTTTCAGGCGTCATGGCGAATACACCCATGCCCAAATGCTGTGAAGTAAAATCGGCCACCACGGTACCATTATTATCAACAATAGTACCTTTTGACTCAATACCCAATCCATCCGGTTTTATTGCTTTAAATGCCACACGCGACCGCATGCCGTTGATAAGGTAACCACCCTCCGGGAAAAATTGCGCATCAATAGCGGGTGGGGTTAATTGTATAGGGAAAACTTTGGTCACTATTTTTTTATCTTCCAGTTCCAGGTCGGCGCTTATCGTGCTCGAACTTAATTCAGCAGGCTTTTCACTTGTGAAGTTGATGCTTAGCACACCATTTTGGTTGGTTTCACCTTTTCCCTTGCTTATGGTGCCATCGTCATTTAGTGCTTTCCAGCTCACTTTTTTGTTGGCATAAGGTTTACCATCCTGGTCTTTATAAACTATTTCGGCATTTATTTTATCTACTTTTTCAGATATCGAGTTCTTAAAAGTGATACGCGGTAGCACTAGTCCCGCATCATTGTTGCCTATTGTTATGGTCTTGTTAAAAAAGTAAGCCTGATCCGAATTTCGCATCCAGCGCGTATAGGCCCTTACATGAAAATTGCCCCGTTTAGCAAAATCAGGAGTCAGGATAAGGCAGCCGCTCGCCGTACCGTTTACAATTTGCAGCTTTAATTCCCTTGATAACTGGCCTTCATTAATAAAGTCAATATATAATATCTTGCTCAGCACGGTAGGCTGATGCAAGTCGATTGTAACATATGCTTTAAACCAGATCGTATCATTTACTGCATAATAAGGTTTATCAAAATGGATATAAACCTTTTCGACAGGATGATCGTTAGTTAGTTTTTGGGTTTTTGCGATGATGGTGGTTAGTGGAATACTATCGCGCTGCGCAAAGGCCGAAAAATGCATGATAGTAACAGACGTTAACAGAACAAGTAAAAATTTTCTTAAATTCATCAAATTTGGTGTGTCAAAGGTACCGGCTAAATATAGCTATTTCATAGAAGAGGCCATGGATTGAGACTGGCGGTTTAACATTTTTTTACAATTAGATATTGTTTATAAAACGGACACTGTAAAAATAAAGTGTAGATGTTGTAGAGATGTTACGATACTTTTGTTGAACAAATGAAAAAGAAAAAAGAAAAACTCTATTTCAATGATCAGTGGGAGGAGATGACCACCCGTCTGAAAACGTTCATAGAAAATGGCGACCAGGAAGAGTTGCATCTTTTCCGGGTGCAGGTAAAGAAATTGCGGGCCATGCTTGAACTTTTGGACACTAACTCAACCAAACACCCATTACAAAAAGACTTTAAGCCAGTAAGGAAAATATTTAAACGTTGTGGCGAGATACGTAATGCCTTCATCAATCTGCAATATGGGCAGAGGTTCCAGTTTAAGAATGAAGACTTTTTTATGAATCATTTGTACAAGATAGAAAAAGGCACGCAGGAAGTACAAGAGCTTGGAAAAATATATCTAAAGACAATAAAGGCAGTCTATAATGAGATTGGAGACGACCTGGAACCAGTAGACAACAAAGACATAGTGCAGTTTTATAAAACGAAACTATACATTATTGCCTCATCGTTGGAGAACCTGCAGTTTACAGAGGAACTGCATGCCACCCGAAAACATATCAAAACCCTGATATACAACCGGAAGATAGCTTACAACGCATTAGACGGCAAGTTGCAGATAAGCAACGATTATCTCGATAAATTGCAGACACAAATAGGCGAATGGCATGATAATGTGCTGGCCCTGGAGCTGTTTGCATCAGCCGGATTTAATTCAAAACCCGTTTTAACCAAAATCAAAAATCAAAATACACGGTTAAAAAGATCGATCACAGCTCTGGCACATGATTTTGAGCGAAAAGCAATCCTGACACAGCAATTAAGCATGCACTGAAATAATGGGACTCGAAATAGAACGTAAATTTTTGGTTGACCACGAGAAATGGAAGCTGGTAGAGAAGCCGATAGGTATACCGTACCGGCAGGGTTATATGCTGCGCGATGGTCAGCAAACTATCCGGGTAAGGGTGTCTGATAAAAAGGGTTATCTGAACTTTAAAAGTAAAATATCCGGACTAAGCCGCAAGGAGTATGAGTATGAAATTCCATTGGATGAAGGTTTGGAAATACTAAATGCCTTTACGACCAACGGCACAGAGAAAATCCGTTACCTGATTCCCTTTAAAGGTAAAATATGGGAAGTCGACGTATTTTCAGGTGATAATGAAGGATTGATAGTAGCCGAAATTGAACTAAATAGTGAAACAGAACAGTTTGAAAAACCGGACTGGGTGACTGCCGAAGTCACTTATGATGGCCGCTACACTAATGCCAGCCTGTCTATCCATCCTTACAAGGATTGGCGGTTGTAATAATTTGGTTATCTGCGATAAATCCTTTCATGGTTTACTATCTTCATTGCATTAACCAATCCCCCTTAAAATGAGAACTGTTTTATTTTTTACCCTGTTTTTTGCATGCAGCTATGCATTTGCACAGGACATCCCCGCCCGTTGGGATGAATTAACCGCAAGCGATTTCCCTGCTGCATTAGACAAATCATCAAAAACCTGTATTTTGCCATTTGGCATATTGGAAAAGCATGGGCCGCATTCACCAATTGGTACCGACCTAATTCACGTTCGTGAATGGGCGGCAAGAGCAACCAAACAGGAGTATGCTGTGGTATTCCCCGATTATTTTTACGGGCAGATTAATGAGGCTAAACAGCAACTGGGCACTTTTGCATTACCAAGTCGTGTAATTTACGACTTGCTGGAAGCTACTTGCGACGAAATTGCACGTAACGGATTTAAAAAGATAGTGATATTGAACGGACATGGTGGTAACCCCGAGTTCATTCAATTTTTTATGCAGTCGTTCCTGAACAAGAGACATAATTATGTGCTCTATTTTTACACGCCGGACACCGATGAAGATTACGCCAAACAATATCGCCAGATGCATAAATCGGACATGAAAACTGATCAGCATGCAGGTGAAAGCGAAACGTCAGTATTGCTTTATTATCGGCCAGACCTGATGCGTATGGATAGAGCTACACAGCAATCAGGAGCCGACCAGAAAAGGCTAAACATTCCTAACCTATATACGCCGATATGGTGGTATGCATCGTACCCGAATCATTATGCCGGTGAGGGGGGGAAAGCCACTACTGAATTTGGTAAGTTTATTACCGATCATGAAATAGCCTCGTTCATCAAAGCTTTGAAAGAAGTAAAAGCTGATGAGACTACCTTAAAGCTTCAAAATGAATATTACGACAGGGTGGACAATCTTATAAAATAATTTGCTGCAACTCACCTGTAAAATAGAGACTTACGAAGTTTCTGAAACTTCGTAAGTCTTTTAAATTTTAACTTGCAGGCAACCTTTTTTCATAATGATGCGTGATGACTGTATATATTATAAATACAGAAAACACATTTTTATGAAAACTAAAATCATTTCTTTGGGCCTTGTAATAGCATTCGGCCTTTTTTTGCTGGCAGGTTGCGGTGGTAAAAGCTCAAACAATTCAATGAATCCAACATCTTCAGGAAATACGCCTGTAATGGCAGCTTCAGTAACTATTGAGAATTTTGCATTTTCGCCAGCTACAGTTCATGTTAAAGTAGGAGGAACAGTTACCTGGACCAACAAAGATGCCACCCCACATACAGCAACAGATTTGAACGGCAGCTTTGACAGCGGTAGCCTGCCTACGGATAAAACCTTTACACAGACATTCTCAACAGCAGGAACTTATACTTATCATTGCACCATCCACTCAATGATGCCGAACGCTACCGTGGTAGTGAGCAACTAAAAGACTATTTCACAAATAAGCCCTGCATCCATTCTGGTTGCAGGGCTTATTTATTTGTACCAAAGCATCACAGATGCCAGCGGTATGATCAGCAGGATTGATTACCAGCCGGTGCCTTTTTTGGCATTGCCTTTTTTAATGTGTTCTTCGGCAGTAGCTTTACTCATGATAGCCGACATTTTATTGCCTGCGCTGTCTTTGCCGCTCGCAATGTACCTGCCTGATTTTACATCAATAACCGGATCGATCATCGGAACATTTTTAGTCTTTGTTTTTACTGAATAGGCGGTTATTCCGCTCCCTGTTGTTGCCATGATAAGTTCTTTTAATTTTTATGTTAACCGTAAATAAGTAGAATTGTTTACCAAGAAACGTATTTTTTATTATTAGTCTATTTTTATTTATCCACTTTCAGGTTGTTTTCAACAAAGTATTTTTTTTATTTATAGGAAACCAACTTAATGTAAACGTAAATATATTGCTGTAAATCACTAATGTATTTGTCGCCTGTCGTAATACACTTTTGATAACATTTACCTGTCAAAATTGTTATTATTGTATAGTCAAAACTTCTGCTATGAATAAAAGAGATTCAAGTATCGTTTACATGCTTCTGGGTATTTATGCCCTAATGATAAACTGGCATTATAATCACAATATTATTTTGTTGATTCTCGCTTATATTTTCTGGCCTTTATACTTAATATATGCCCTCCTTATCGGAGATCTGTCACATGGTATGTGGAAGGAAATTCCGTTGTCATACTTTAAATAATAACCATGGCAAAATTCTATGATAGTATACTCGACCAGCACAGGGAGTTTATAGTCAAACAAAAAATGTTTTTTGTGGCAAGCGCTCCCCTTAGTTCCGGCGGGCACGTCAACCTTTCCCCCAAAGGCAGCGATAGTTTCAGGGTATTGTCAGATCAACAGGTGGCTTATCTGGATCTTGTGGGAAGCGGTAATGAAACCTCGGCCCACCTGCTTGAGAATGGCCGTGTTACCTTTATGTTCTGCGCATTTGAGGGGCCGCCCAATATTTTGCGTCTATATGGTCACGGTCATACTGTGTTGCCCGGTCACCATGATTGGGACGATCTTGCTCAGCATTTTCAATTGCCACTGTCTACCCGTCAGATCATTGTCGCTGAAATAGATAAGGTGCAAACCTCATGCGGCTATAGCGTGCCATTATATGAACACCTTGGCGAACGCGATCATGCTGAAAAATGGGCATTAAACAAAGGCGTTGAAGGCCTGGAGACATACAAAACAGAAAAGAACCGAATCAGCATGGACGGTTTGCCTACTGCTTTGTTTTAAAAACGCCAAATAATCAATTCTCTTCTTTAAATTTAGGCGTCTTCTTTTATCCAATAAACCTGCAATGAAGAACCGCCTTTTTCTATTATTTCTGTTATTCGCACTTACCTATACCAGGTCTTTTGCACAAGCACCTGATCAAACCGATAAACCCAGTCGCTGGAATGCGCAGTGGATTACCGTTCCGGGAGGTACTGGCGTAGACTATGAGATATGCCTGTTCCGGAAATCAGTAAATATAGCCAGCAAGCCATCAACCTACCTGGTGCATGTATCGGCTGACAACCGGTACAAATTGTTTGTGAATGGAAAACTGATATCTATCGGTCCGGCACGCGGCGATTTTTATTATTGGAATTATGAAACAGTAGATCTTGCGCCATATTTACAGGAAGGCAAGAATATAATCAGCGCAATAGCTTTTAATGAGGGCCTTGTGAGGCCAACTGCTCAAATGACCTTCCATACTGGGTTTATTTTGCAAGGGCATACGCAAGCAGAAGAGGACATCAACACCAATTCAAGCTGGAAATGCTACCGCGACTCGGCTTATGTACCCTTACCTGTGGTGCTGGTTCATAGTTATTATGCAGCAGGGCCGGGTGAGCAGATCACAATGAAACTGCACCCCAAAAATTGGCAACAGGCTGATTTTGACGATTCCAGATGGAATAAAGCATTAAAAGTGTCAGATGGTACACCTAAAGGTAAATTTACATTTATTGAGGGGTGGATGCTGGTGCCGTCACCAATACCCGCCCGTGATTTGGTGATGCAACGCCTACGAAAAATGCGCAGAGTTGATGGGGTTAGCTTGCAGTCAACGTTTCCGGCGGAAAAAGGGGCGGTTACGATACCAGCCCATACAAAAGCCACTATTCTGCTCGATCAAACTTATCTTACCAATGCTTACCCAACAATTGCTTTTAGCAAAGGAAAAGACGCAGGTATTTTATTAAGCTATGCTGAAGGGTTGTACAAAATCGAGACGGAAGGGAAAAATAGTAAAGACTGGAAAGACCAGACAGTTAAAGGTAATCGTGATGAAATAGAAGGGAAGCGGTTTGTGGGCCGCAAGGATAGCCTGATAAGCGACGGGAGCGAAGGGCAGCAGTTTACCCCTCTGAATTGGCGGACGTTCCGTTACATTCAACTAATCGTACAGACTAAAGACGAACCTTTGGTAATCGACGACTTGTACAGCATGGTTACCGGATATCCGTTTAAATACAACGCCAGGTTGGAAACGAAAGATGACACTCTTACCAAAATACTGGAGATCGGTTGGCGAACCGCCCGCCTATGTGCCTGGGAAACCTACATGGATTGTCCTTATTATGAGCAGTTGCAGTATGTGGGCGATACGCGTATTCAAGCCTTAGTGTCGTATTATAATAGCGGTGATGACAGGCTTGCACGCAATGCCATTACGTTGTTGGATCACTCCCGCATTTCTGAAGGAATTACACAGAGTCGTTACCCAACTGCTGTGATGCAACAAATACCAACTTTTTCATTGTGGTGGATTGGAATGCTGCATGATTATTATTTGTATCGCGATGATAGCGGTTTTGTAAAGGATAAATTACAGGGAACAAGGGATGTGCTTAGCTTTTTTAACCGTTATCAGCAAACGGATGGTTCGTTAAACAATCCGCCGTATTGGGAGTTTACCGACTGGGCCAACGGAAAAGCCTTGAATCCGAAGAAGAACTGGAACGCTGGCGTAGGGCCGATAGGCGAGAATGGTAATTCATCAGTGCTCGACCTGCAACTACTCTGGGCTTATCAGATAGCGTCTGAATTGGAAAGTAAACTGGGCAGCAAAGAATATGCATCCGTATATGAGCAGCGTGCAGCGCAATTAAAGCAAACTATCCGCACCAAATACTGGGTAGCCGCCAGGAACGAGTTTTCAGATAGACCTGAGAAAGATGTTTTCTCGCAACATACTAATTCATTGGCTATTTTAACAGGAATTACAACTCCGCAAGAAACAGCACAGATCGCACATCAATTATTGTCGGATTCTACACTGATCCCCGCGTCTATTTATTTTAAATATTACCTGCACCAGGCGCTTATAAAGGCAGGATTGGGTAATGATTATATCAGCTGGCTGGGAATTTGGCGGGATAATATTAAAATGGGGATGACCACCTGGGCCGAAATGTCGGACATAGCATCATCACGCTCTGATTGCCATGCCTGGGGATCGAGCCCGAATGTTGAGTTGTATCGTACCGTTTTAGGCATTGAGAGTGATGCACCCGGGTTCAGTAAAGTAACGATAGAACCACATTTGGGCAGTATAACGCATATTGGTGGCGAAATACCTCACCCTAAAGGCACTATCAGCGTGAAATATGCCCTGGAAAACAATAAGTGGCACATGAATATTACATTACCGGTGGGCGTTCCAGGTAGATTGGTGTGGAAAGGAAAGTATTATGCGTTAAAGCCTGGCGAGAATAGTTTGACATTTTAGCATCATCATTGTAGATAATGAACTGGGCACTACTGGTTGACATATTTTATATTCTGCTGATAATTGCAATATGCCTGCACATTGTTTACAATACCCCATCAAACGATAAAGCGCTTGCTTATGTGCTCATCACCATATTTATACCTTTGATTGGTATCGCTGTTTACTTTGCCTTTGGGGTAAATCGGCGTAAGAATAAATTATACAGCAAAAAGATCATTCGCGACAAAACCGTATTGGCTGAGCTGCGTGAGCGCATAAGGCTTGAATCAGAAAAAGCGCTGGATACGCAGGAACAGGCCATCAAAAAGCACAGAAAACTTGCGCTGTATTTGTTGAAGGACGGTATGAGCCCTTTGACCGGCGGCAACGAGGTGAAATTGCTGATCAACGGAGAAAATAAATTTCCCGAGGTTTTAGAAGCGCTCAAAAACGCCAGACATCATATCCATATTCAGTATTATATTTTTGAAGATGGCGACATTGGTGAGGAGATCAAGAACGTCCTGATACAAAAGGCCCGGGAAGGGGTTGCGGTGCGTTTTATTTACGATGATTTTGGCAGCCGTTCTATCCGCCGGTCTTTTGTTAATGAAATGAAAGCTGCTGGTATAGAAGCATTTCCATTTTATAAGATTCATTTTATTTTACTGGCTAACCGGGTGAATTATCGCAATCACCGTAAAATAATTGTGGTGGATGGCTGTACGGGGTTTGTTGGTGGTATTAATGTAAGCGATCGTTATGTAAACAAGCCCGGACAGTTGTTCTGGCGGGATACTCATGTGAAAATCAAAGGCCCTGGTGCGTATTACCTGCAGTATTTGTTTATATCCGACTGGAATTTTTGTGCCGGAAAACGACTCAAACTGGAA
This sequence comes from Mucilaginibacter sp., assembly GCA_019235595.1. Taxonomy (GTDB): domain Bacteria; phylum Bacteroidota; class Bacteroidia; order Sphingobacteriales; family Sphingobacteriaceae; genus Mucilaginibacter. Next base: position 9,531 of record JAFAKI010000287.1, read on the forward strand.
CGGGACTTTTTCTGCACCAAACCTACAGAAAATGGTAAAGCCACAGTACAGGTAGCAGCCAGCGGCCCTGACTCGGATGCACCGACGATCATGTTCTCCATGGTGCAAGCAATAGGATTGGCCGAGAAAGAATTGTTGATCACCACGCCATATTTTATCCCCGGCGAGGCGATTATGGATGCCTTGCATGTAGCAGCCATGAGTGGTGTCAACATCAAACTTTTGGTGCCCAATAAATCAGACTCGGCCTTTGTGAATGCAGCCGCCCGCTCTTATTATGCCGATTTACTTGCGGTTGGTGTCGAGATCTATTTGTATCAAAAGGGCTTTGTTCATGCTAAAACGTTGGTGTCGGACGGTCAGTTGGCTATCATCGGAACTGCCAATATGGATCACCGCAGTTATGAGCTGAATTTTGAGGTGAACAGCATGATCTATGATATCGCCACCGCCAAACAACTAAGTGACGTTTTTTACGAGGATATTAAACAGGCTAAAAAGATAAGCCCCAATACCTGGAAAAAACGTCCCTATTATAAGCAACTGCCAGAGAAGCTGGCAAGGCTGATGTCGCCGTTGTTATGATTCTATCTTTTCAACTACAACAGCTGTTCCATAAGCTAATACCTCGGTTACACCCTGCATAATTTCGTTGGCATCATAACGCATACTGATGATAGCGTTGGCGCCCATTACCTGGGCATGTTGTATCAGCAACTGGTAGGCTTCTTCGCGGGCATTTTCGCAAAGCTCTACATAGATAGAAAGCTGTCCGCCAAAAAGCGACTGAAAGCCGCCGGCGATATTACCTAATACGCTACGGCTACGCACGGTAACACCGCGTACCAGGCCTAACTGTTTAACAACTTTATAACCCTCTAAATTGATGCTGGTGGTTACTAATGAATGATCCATTTTATTGTTTTTAGGTGATTTTTAATTGAATAAATATAATTGATATTGAGATGGGGCGCCAGTCTGTTTGTTACAAAAAGATATTGCTATAATTGCCAACTATGAAAAAAATAATTCCGGGTTTAATATTGTTTTTGTGGTTTAATATGGGTTTTGCCCAGACGCCAAAGCATGATTTGCATTTCGATGCGTTGGCAAATCGATGGGATGAGGCAATCCCTTTGGGGAATGGGATGCTTGGCGCTTTGGTTTGGCAAAAAGGGGAGAACCTGCGTTTTTCCCTGGACCGAGCTGACCTTTGGGATATGCGACCGATGAAAGATTTTCACCGAAAAGAATTTAGTTATCAATGGGTTATTGATCATGTGAAGTCAAAAGACTACACCCCGGTACAACAATACCTGGATGCTCCTTATGACCGGGAACCGGCGCCTTCGCGCATACCGGGCGGTGCATTGGAGTTTAATATTAAAAACTGGGGGAAAGTTCAATCTGCTCATTTATCTATAAATGATGCGTTGTGCGAAGTAAAATGGGTCAACGGGACTATATTAAAGACATTTGTTCACGCAACTTCGCCTGTTGGCTGGTTCAGATTTGAAAATTTAAAGGAAGATTTTGACCCACAACTTATAATGCCACGCTATCAGGGCGAGGTAAAAGTGTCAGGCGACCCGGTTGGCGGCGATGACTTGTCGCGGCTGGGATATACCCAAGGGACGATTAAACACAACGGGAATAGCATTACCTACAAGCAACAGGGCTGGGGGGGATTTACTTATGAAATAAACGTTAGGTGGAGAAAAACAGGCTCAGGAGTGGTTGAGGGTGTTTGGAGTATATCTTCGCAATATCCTGGTAAAAAGATCAATACTACTGCGGCTGTTGTAAGCCAACAGGCATTGCAAAAGCACTATTCAGATACATATGCTTCCCATGCTTTGTGGTGGCGCAACTTCTGGAATAAATCTGCCGTTCACGTGCCCGATACTTTAATAGAAAAACAATATTACCTGGAACAATATAAATTTGGTTCAGCATCAAGGCAGGGTGCTCCACCGATCTCTCTTCAGGCAGTATGGACCGCAGACAACGGGCGTATACCGCCATGGAAAGGGGATTATCACCATGACTTGAATACGCAGTTAAGTTACTGGCCTTGTTACAGCGCTAACCATTTACAAGAAGGCATAGCTTATTTGGATCATCTGGATGATAACAAGGCCAACTATAAACGCTACACTAAAATGTATTTTGGGAAAGACGGTCTGGCGGTGCCGGGAGTAACTACATTAGACGGAACCGAAATGGGCGGCTGGATTCAGTATTCGCTTTCGCCTACAGTATCCTCGTGGTTGGCTCAGCATTACTATTTGCAGTGGCGCTATAGCATGGATAGAAATTTTCTTAAAAACAGGGCCTATCCATGGGTAAAAGATGTGGCTGTTTTTCTTGAAAGTATAACTTTTAAGGGTGATGACGGGTTTCGAAAATTGCCAATAAGCTCAAGCCCGGAAATAAATGACAATGATCTAAGCGCATGGTTCCCGCAGAATACCAACTATGACCTGGCGCTAATGAAGTCAACATTTAAAATGGCTGCAGAACTAGCCAATGAACTGGGATTAAAGACTGAAGCCAGTCATTGGAAGAAAATACTGTCGGAGTTCGGCGATTTTGCGGTAACCCCTAACGACGAACTGAAGTTTGCGCCAACAATGACTTATAACCAATCGCACAGGCATTTTTCGCATATGATGGCTATCCACCCACT
>JAFAKI010000329.1 GCA_019235595.1 Mucilaginibacter sp.
TGGCTGTGCTGTGAACTCAGCATACCTGCATTACCGGTAGGGCCGCGGAACACAATTGGCACTGAGAACTGGCCACCGCTCATCGACATGATCTTGGCAGCGCCGTTGATGATCTGGTCGATAGCCACCAACGAGAAGTTGAAGGTCATGAACTCAATAATCGGACGCAAACCGTTCATTGCTGAACCAATACCGATACCGGCGAAACCTAATTCAGAGATCGGGGTGTCAATAACGCGCTTAGCGCCAAATTCATCCAGCATACCCTGGCTTACTTTATATGCACCGTTATACTCGGCCACCTCTTCACCCATCAGGTATATTTTATCGTCCTTGCGCATCTCTTCGCTCATAGCTTCACGAAGCGCTTCTCTGAATTGTATTTCTCTCATTATTATTTTAAATGAATTTTTGCGAACGCAAATATAATCACTAATGTGTTAATTGCAATTGGGCATGTTGACCACACAGTTTTTTTACATTTAACAGCAAAAAACTGCCAACTACTACTGCAAACTGCCAACTATTTTCTCCGTTCCCCCTTCATTTTTGATGCAATCTCCAGTGCCAAACGAGCATTCACAATACCCCCTGTTTTACACAGCGTGGTGAAGTCTACTTTTTCTTTTGTTCCTGGCTTTAGCACCATCACCCCCTTTAGCGGAGTGGCAGACTCCATAATGGCTTGCTTCACCTGTCTTGCGCTTAGCGAAGGATAATATTCCAGTATCAGTGCAGCAATACCGGTAACTATCGGTGCCGAAAAACTGGTGCCATCTTCCGTGATGGTTTCGGCATCACTGTCTAAAGAAGTGACCTTTACGCCCGGCGCAAATACATCGACGTTCTTTTGACCGTAATTGCTGAAGCTTGCAGCCAGGCTATCACCTAGTTTCAAGCCAGATGCACCCACGTTGATCACATTATCCATATCTGTAACAGATCCGTCGGCAAATGTGTCATTCGGGTAACTAGGCTTTACATCCACATCCTGGTTATCGTTGCCCGCTGCCTGGACCAGCAATACATCATGCGCCGCGGCGTATTTAAATGCTTCGTCAACCCATTCTTTATGAGGCGATATTTTTTTACCGAAACTCATATTGATGATCTTCGCGCCGTTATCAACTGCGTAGTGTATAGCGCTAACCTCATCCTTATCATATTCATCACCGTTGGGCACAGCCTTAATGATCATCAGCTTTACGTTATCAGCCACACCGTCGATGCCGTAGCCATTTTTGCGAACAGCGCCAACAAGTCCGGCTACGCCTGTACCATGCGATGCATCGCTGAATTTGAGCTTGTTATTACCATAAGGCTTATGATCCAGCATATCCGGATTGTCTCCGACAATACGTTTGCGGCCATCCAGGTCAGGATTTAAGGAGTTGTTGAGCTTGTTCATATATTCGCTCAGCCCTTTAAGCACTTTTACATTGGTGCTGGTTGATACGTCCTCTGTGAATGCGATCGTCCAAAGGTTTTTAACTTCGGTAAGTGTATCGTTGGTGGGCTGCATGCGTTCTACATCGGCTTTAGTAAATGTTTGGTTATCCTTCAGGTTTAAGGCACGCCTTACATAGCCGCTGGTTTCAACCAACGCATTCAGGATCGGCGATAATTGATTGCTCTCTGTACGCGCTTTGGTGATGGTAGAGTCGTACTCCATTTTTACCTGCGTCCAGTAAGCAAATTCCTTTTTATCGGTTGCTGTTGCTTCGGTCAGGGTCAAATATTTCCCCTTCAGGCGTTGGTATTCTCTTACTTCTTCTTCAGTTTCGTTAAAATCACATTTACCGCCCGGACCGCCAAGGAAATCCCAACCGTGAATATCGTCAACATAACCATTGTGGTCATCGTCCTTACCGTTTCCGGCTTTTTCTTTGGGGTTGGTCCAAAAAACGCCTTGCAGATCTTTTTGCAGGGTGTCAACGCCACTGTCGATAATACCCACAATTACGGGCTTACTTTTCTTCCCATTGATGAATTGATAGGCTTGTTTAAGACTAACACCAAAATAACCATCAGTTTTTTGATCGAGTGTAAACCAATCTTTTGGAGGATCGGGTTGTGATGGCGGCAAGGTCTGCGCCGAACCATTGAAGCCAGTAAATAAAAAAGCTAATAACGTGCAGCTTATCAGAACTTTTTGGGTAGTACGCATTTATTTTATCAGTATATAAGCTAGAGGTCGAATTTAATGCCTTGTGCCAGTGGTAATTTAGTTGAATAATTGATGGTGTTGGTTTGCCTTCTCATATAAACCTTCCATGCATCTGATCCCGATTCGCGGCCGCCGCCTGTTTCCTTCTCGCCTCCAAATGCGCCACCAATTTCTGCGCCAGATGTACCTATGTTTACATTAGCTATGCCACAGTCAGAACCTGCAGATGACAGGAATTGCTCAGCCTCGCGCAAATTATTTGTCATAATGGCTGATGAAAGCCCTTGAGGAACTGCATTCTGCATCTCGATAGCATCCTCTAATGAACTGTATTTTATTAAATATAGTATAGGGGCAAAGGTTTCGTGCTGAACTATTTGGTAATTATTTTCTACCTCTGCAATGCAAGGCTTTACATAACAGCCTGATGCATATTCAGCGCCTTCAAGTTTCCCGCCTTCTACCACGAACTTACCGCCTTCGGCCTTACATTTTTCAATTGCGCCGAGATACAGATTTACTGCGTCGGCATCAATCAGCGGTCCCATGTGATTATGCTCATCTAACGGATTGCCGATGCGTACTTGGCCGTAGGCTTTTACTATTTTTTGTTTAAACTGATCGTAAACACTCTCGTGGACAATTAGCCTACGGGTTGATGTGCAACGCTGACCAGCAGTACCCACAGCGCCAAATACAGCACCTATTAATACCGTATCCAAATCTGCATGCTGACTTACAATGATGGCGTTATTACCGCCAAGCTCCAGTAAACTTTTGCCTAAACGGGCGCCAACCGCAGCACCTACCGCTTTGCCCATACGGGTTGAGCCTGTAGCAGAAACTAAAGGTACTCGGGTATCGTTTGACATTAATTCGCCAACAACTCTATCGCCAATCACCAGGCAGGATACACCTTCAGGTACATCGTTTTTAGCGAATACTTCTTGTGCTATATGCTGGCAGGCAATTGCTGTCAATGGTGTCTTTTCTGATGGTTTCCATACGCATACATCACCGCAAACCCAGGCCAGCATAGCATTCCAGCTCCAAACCGCTACCGGAAAGTTAAAGGCTGATATGATGCCCACTATACCCAGCGGATGATATTGCTCATACATGCGGTGCTCTGAACGTTCTGATTGCATGGTGAGGCCGTATAACTGTCTGCTTAAGCCTACAGCAAAATCACAGATGTCGATCATTTCCTGTACTTCGCCATAACCCTCCTGTAAACTTTTTCCCATTTCGTAGGACACCAGCGCACCCAGTTCCTGCTTTTTGGCACGCAACGCTTCGCCTATTTGGCGCACAATTTCACCACGCTTTGGGGCGGGTACGCTACGCCATTTTTTAAATGCTGCAGTTGCCTGCGTAATTACTTTGTTGTAATCATCTTCGGTAGCCAGCTTCACCGAAGCTATCTTTTTACCATCTACAGGTGAAACAATAGTTTTGCTGATGGCGTTAACAGAACTGCCCCAATTGTGGCCTGTACTATAGGCATCATTATTGTCGTTAATATGTAAATGATTTAGTATCTCTGAAATTTTCAAGCTCATAATCGTAATTTTGTCAAAGGTAAAATCTTTAAGGCAATTTATTTCAACTCATCTTTTGCCAGGTTAAAAGCATCAAAATGTTTTTCATTTACAATCAGGCACTTGTAAATAACCTTGTTAAGAATGTTTGAATGTTGAAAACTTGATACTATTAGGGATGCATAGTAATCGTAATTTGATCTCAGCAAAGGCTAATTAGACCTAAAAAACCCGATGACGTCGGGCAGATCAATGGCAGCTGGCGTTCTTAAAAATATTATTGAATGGAAGAAGAATTTGAATTTGGATTCACTGAGGACCCCAAGTTCTCAGTGGAGCGTTACGAAGAGATGATTCGTAATCATGACCAGTATTTTTTTGATGCGCAGGCGTTTGAAAACATTATCGACTACTACATCGAAAAGAATGACCCGGCGAAAGCCCTGCAAGTGGTAGAGTACGCATGTAACCAACATCCATTTGCAGCAGTATTTTTAATCAAGCAAGCCCAACTTTTTGTTGTCACCAATCGTGTCAGCGATGCATTCGTGTCGTTGGAGAAGGCGGCCATGCTCGAAGCTTCGGATGCGGACATCTATATTATCCGCGGCAATCTTTACGAGAGCATGGAACGTTATTCGGAAGCGTTGGAGAATTACGAAAAAGCGCTTGAGCTTGCTGATGAAACTGATGAAATTTTGCTGCACCTGGCTTATGTGTACCAAAACATGGGCGACTATGACACGGCCATCGGTTACCTAAAGCAATGCTTGCAGCAAAACATGGAAAACCAGGATGCTCTTTACGAATTGGCATTTTGCTACGACGTAATGGACAACCAGGAGGAAAGCGTGCAGTTCTATATGCAGTACATTGATAGCGAGCCTTATAGTTATGCAGCATGGTATAACCTCGGCAACGCTTACACCAAGCTCAGTTTGTTTGAGAAGGCAATTGACGCTTACGACTATGCCATATTAATTAAGGACAGCTTTGCATCGGCTTACTTTAATAAAGGTAATGCCCTGGTGAACCTGGAAAAATATGCTGAAGCAATAGAGGTATATCGCCAGACATTTGAGTACGAGCAACCTAACGCCGATACATACTGCGCCATCGGCGAATGCTATGAAAAGCTGGAGCAGATGGATGATGCACGGGCATTTTATAAAAAAGCGGTAAAAATGGACTCCAAACTAGCGGATGCCTGGTTTGGTATTGGCGTAACGCTTGATTTTGAGGAGCGTTATTTTGAAGCATTACATTTCTATAAAAAAGCCCTGGACCTGGACATTGCCAATGCTGATTATTGGTTTGCCATTGCCGATGCCGAATATAAGCTTGGCCACATAGCCGAAGCGGAACAGGCTTATGAAAAAGTAGTGGAGCTTAACCCGATTGACGTAGATGCCTGGCTGGATTATTCGTCTGTACTGTATGAGCAAAGCAAGCTTTCAGAGGCTATCGAGGTCATGTCGCAGGCGATTAAAAATAATCCTGATGCAGCTGAATTATATTATCGGATGGTGGCGTATCTATTCGCCTCAGGCAATTATAAAGAAGCGCTGAATTTTCTGGAGTTAGCTTTAGCGTCCGATCCGGAAAAACATTATATCCTGTTTGATTATTTGCCACAATTGCAAAAAAACAAGGTGATACTGGATATCATCAACAGATATTGCAAATGATTTGATGTGCGAATGTGCAGATGTGCAAATGAATTTAATGTGCAGATATGCAGATGTGTGAATGTGCAAATTAGCCTTGCATATTTATGCATCTGCATTTAATTCACTCATACCAGCCATCTAATCAATTCATTTGCAATCTGCACATCTTCGCATTTGCACATCCGCACATTTATCTCATTCCAAAATATTGTTGACCGAGCTGCTGGCATAACCGGCGTAAGCTCCCGCATTTTCAAAAGCAACCATTATGCCTTTCGGGCCAAGTTGTCTCATTCTATTGTTTCTTACCTGTATGTTGATCCCGTTGAGTGAACGTATGCCATCTGAAACATTAGCTACGTAGCAGTTATCGATAATTATGTCGGCGCATTCGGTGAGGCTGACTGCTGGTTTTTCCGAATCCAGCAACTGGCACTGCGTGATGTGAATATTGTAGCAATTAACCAGGTTGATACAAGTTGCTGTTCCGCCGCTTATCGAACAGTCGCAAATTGTAATGTCATGGGCCCCATTCAGTACGATGGGTTGTGTTGCCCTGTAAGAGAATTCTTCCATCGGTTTGTTTTTGTAATTTTACGTTTCCCGTCCAGATTATTTTGTAAGATGATTTATCGAAGTATTGTAGCTCTGATTCTACAAACGACGTTCCATTTGCAGACTTGCAGGTCTACGATTTGTAAAAAAACCATTTCTTACTTTATTCGCACATCCGCATATTTGCACATCCGCACATTTTTGATCAACTTTGCGGCGTTAAAACTTTTTGTTATAGTCTATAACTAAAATAAATACCGATGAACTACCCGTTGAACAATATTCCTGAACGTACTGTTAAACCCCGAAATAGCGGCATTACGATGGTAATGGACAAGGGATTAAGCCTGCGCCAGGTGGAGGATTTTATAGAAGTTGGCGGGCCATACACGGATATTGTAAAATTGGGTTGGGCAACATCGTTTGTTACACCAAACCTGGATGAAAAACTAAAACTTTATCGCAGCGCCGGTATCCCGGTTTATTTTGGGGGAACATTATTCGAAGCATTCGTAATTCGCGACCAATTTGACGATTATCGGCGAACATTGGATAAATACCAGATGGAGCATGCGGAGGTATCGGACGGGTCAATAGAGATAGAGCATGAAGTAAAATGCGACTATATCCGCAAACTGAGTGAGCAGGTGACCGTGATATCAGAAGTAGGTTCCAAGGATGTGACCAAAATATTTGCTCCCTACAAATGGATCAAGTTGATGGATGCCGAAATTCAGGCGGGGTCATGGAAGGTAATAGCTGAGGCACGTGAAAGCGGCAACGTAGGTATTTATCGCGACTCAGGAGAAGTAAGACAGGGTTTAGTAGATGAAATATTAACCCAGATACCAGAAGAAAGAATTATTTGGGAAGCCCCGCAAAAGGCGCAGCAGGTGTGGTTTATTAAGTTGATAGGAGCCAATGTGAGTTTGGGTAATATAGCCCCTGCAGAAGTGATCCCGCTGGAGACACTTCGTTTAGGTATCCGCAGCGATACTTTTGATCATTTTTTGAACCTATAAATACATCTGCATATGTTAGCGAGGCCTTCGGATTGATTTTCTGAGGGCTTTTTTTATGCCAGCCGTCATGCCGAATTTATTTCGGCAACCCATCTGAAAGGTATAAGATAGGTAAGTCTGCTACATGCAAATCGCAGACCAAGCAAATCGGAATGTCCTGTGGGTTGCCGAAATAAATTCGGCATGACCCTGGATTTATAATTTACTATCTTCGGACATAAAATTATGACCACTTCCAAACTCATCAACCCCGACATAGACGATTTCTATTCAAATACTTCCGAAGAAGGCAGGCTGCAATTGGGTCTGGGCCCGCTGGAGTTTGAGCGCAATAAAGAGCTGATTGGTCGTCATCTGCCTAAAAAAGGAACGGTTATCGACGTCGGTGGAGGACCGGGGATTTACTCGGAATGGTTAGCGGGTTTAGGACATGAGGTGATTTTGATTGACCCGGTTGAAAAGCATATCCGTCAGGCTAATAAACGATCAGCAAAAGCAAAGAAACCTTTTAAAAGCTTATTGGGTGAAGCGCAAAAGCTGGAGTTAGCGGATAGTATGGCTGATATTGTGATTTTACACGGACCATTGTATCACCTTCAATCAAAAGCAGACCGTATAAAGGCAATATCCGAAGCAAAAAGGGTTTTAAAGCCTGAGGGGATAGTATTAGGATTTGCGATCAATCATACAGCTTCAACCATCGCGGCTTTGCTGAATGGATTTATCCATGTACCTGAAATATTTGACATGTGCATGGAAGAATTAAAAAGTGGCATCCACACTCCGCCTAAAAACATGCCGGGCGTATTACCATCAGCCTACTTTCACCGGTCTGAAGAACTAAAAGCAGAATTCGAAGAAGCAGGTCTAAAATATCTGGATACCTACGCCGTTGAAGGGGCGATCTGGATGGATAAAAATTATTTTGAAACACGTTCCGATTCAAAAAAGAGGGAAAAGATAATGGAACTGATGAAGGTCACAGAAAATGATACGGGATTGCTTTCGTTGAGTCCGCATATGATGATTGCAGGAAGGAAAGAATAGCTATAAAAGCATCAGGAATTTGGTATCAGCGACGAAATCAAACCCATTCATCACGTACCTTGTTTTGATAATCCAGACCGTCTAAATCCCTTTTTAATTGACCGAAGTGTTTCTTTAAGGTTTTCTTGGGGGAATCCTTGGAA
>JAFAKI010000353.1 GCA_019235595.1 Mucilaginibacter sp.
TTCGATGTATATAGGTGATACGGGTCCGAAAGGTTTGCATCACCTGGTATATGAGGTGGTAGATAACTCGATAGACGAAGCGCTCGCGGGTTATTGCGACACCATCAAAGTAACCATTCATAAAGGTAATTCCATCACTGTAGAAGATAACGGCCGGGGTATTCCAACTGGAATAAATACCAAGGAACAGAAATCAGCCTTAGAGCTGGTAATGACCGTACTGCACGCTGGTGGCAAATTTGATAAAGACACTTATAAAGTATCTGGTGGTTTGCACGGTGTGGGTGTATCCTGCGTTAACGCGTTGTCAATACACATGACTACAATCGTACATCGTGAAGGGAAAATATTCACCCAGGAATATGAACGTGGTAAACCATTGTTTGATGTGAAGGCCATCGGTGTATCCGATCGTACCGGAACTATACAAACCTTCCAGCCCGATGGTGAGATATTCACCCAAACGCTGGAATATAAGTATGATACCCTGGCTACCCGTTTGCGTGAGTTGGCATTCCTGAATAAAGGCATCAGATTAACCCTGACAGATGAGCGTTTTCCCGACGATAATGGCAATTTTACCACCGAAGAGTTTTACTCTGAAGGCGGCTTAAAAGAGTTTGTGAAATACCTGGATGGTACGCGCACACCATTGATCCCTGAACCGATCTATGTAGAAGGCAACAAACAAGGCATACCCGTTGAGTTGGCTTTGCAATACAATGACACCTACAGCGAGAATGTATTTTCGTATGTAAACAACATTAATACCATTGAAGGTGGTACACACGTGGCAGGCTTCCGTATGGGATTGACCCGTACATTGAAAAGTTATGCGGATAAGTCGGGCTTGCTGAAAAACGTGAAAGTAGATATCACTGGTGACGACTTCCGGGAAGGTTTAACCGCTGTGATTTCTGTTAAGGTTGCTGAACCACAGTTTGAAGGGCAGACCAAAACCAAGCTTGGTAACAGCGAGGTTAGTGGGGCGGTAAACGTAGCGGTGGGTGAGATTCTATCTAACTACCTGGAGGAGAATCCAAAAGAGGCAAGGTTGATCGTAAATAAAGTGATCCTTGCAGCAACAGCCCGTGCTGCGGCCCGTAAGGCCCGCGAAATGGTGCAACGTAAAAACGTAATGGGCGGCACCGGCTTACCCGGAAAGCTGGCCGATTGCGCTAATAATGACCCCGGAGTATGCGAGATATTCCTGGTCGAAGGGGACTCGGCTGGTGGTACTGCCAAGCAAGGCCGTAACCGCGAGTATCAGGCTATTCTGCCGTTGAGGGGTAAAATCCTGAACGTTGAAAAAGCCATGGAACACAAGATCTACGAGAACGAAGAGATCAAGAATATGTTCACTGCTCTTGGGGTAAGCATAGGTACTGCGGAAGATGATAAAGAATTAAATATCACCAAACTGCGTTATCATAAGATCATTATCATGACGGATGCTGACGTGGACGGTTCGCATATTACAACATTGATCCTGACCTTCTTCTTCCGTTATATGAAAGAACTGGTTGAGTTTGGTTATGTATACATTGCAACACCACCGCTTTATCTCGTGAAAAAAGGCAAGGAGCAGGAATATTGCTGGAACGAAGTTCAGCGTGATGCAGCTATACAGCGCCTGAAAGGTAGCGGTAAAGAAGATAGCGTGCACGTGCAGCGTTACAAAGGTTTGGGTGAAATGAACGCCGAACAGTTATGGGAAACCACCATGAACCCTGAAACCCGTACCCTGCGTCAGGCAAGCATTGAAAACGCCGCCGAGTGCGATCATACCTTCTCGATGCTGATGGGCGATGAAGTTGCCCCGCGTCGCGAATTCATTGAAAAGAATGCGAAGTATGCGAAGATAGATGCGTAAGTGTTTCTAAAAGATACTTAATAATAAAGCTCTGTCGAACTCGGCAGGGCTTTTTTGCTTATGATCCAATTTGAAAACTGAGGGTTTGCTTGCCATAATCGATCACTGCATTATATTTTACAAGGATATCACCGCCCAAAACACCTAACACTTCGGGTTGGTTAAGTTGGCGATAGGCGATATTAATAGTTGAAAGATCAAGCACGGCGACTTCAAAGTTTGATATGTGCAGATCGCCGATTTTTATATCACTAATTACAGCAGTGGACGAACTCATATTGGTTACCCCCAGGCCGGTGGATAACCTTTCGCTTGCAACAATTGCCGATCCTGCCCCCGACTGTTGCAATATATCATGATCAAAAGCTGTTTTAGAAGCGCCTGTATCCAGTACGAGAATATAAGGCGTACCGTTTACTTTTATCTCAACCAAAGGATGGTAACCATCGCCGTGGAGATCAATAATTTGCAATGGAACCGATATAACCATTATGCAATAATAATCAATTCTTATTGGTTGAGTAGTTGATTATGAGAATGGTTGAATAGTTAAATATTTTACGTTTGAAAATAATCCAACCTTTAACCAATCAACCGCTTAACCATTCACTAACTCACTAATTCGCTAAATCACCAATTAAAATGGATAGCCGATGGCTAGGTTGAATACCCCATACTGGGCTTTAAATTTATAAGGCTGTCCTGGTGGGAATGGATAACGTACCGGGAATCCAACATCAGTCCTAAGCACAAGAACAGTAACATCGAACCGTAATCCTACGCCCCAATCTACCGCCATCTGGTTGATGAAACCTCGGCTAAAAGCGGCACCGGGCAAACCGGCGTGTGGTCTCAGATCCCAAATATTTCCTGCATCCATAAAAAGTGCGCCATACACAATGCCGAATAATTTTGGCCGGTATTCAATATTGCCTTCTATTCTTATATCACCTGATTCGTCCGGTAAAAAGCCTTTGGCATTGGTAATGGTCTCCGATGGGGTATAAGTGCCGGGTCCTATAGACCTCGCTCTGAACCCGCGTAAACTATTAGTACCACCAATAAAAAATTGCTGGCTGTAGGGCAGGATAGTGGAGTTGCCGTAGGGCAAACCCACGCCAACAAGCAGTCTGGTAGCAATACTGCTTTTTGGGCCGGTTTTGTGATAATAATGAAACTCATTCTCTATTTTGACAAACTGGTTAAATGGGACTCCGAATAGTTTACTGACTTTGCCTGCCAAGGTATCGGCCCCGGTTAAGAGCCCGTAAATATTGCCTGATAAAGTCACTTTTCCGTTATAATAATAGGTGTTGGTTTTATAGGTTTCAGTCGTGTTAGTATAAGTGTAAGCATAGCTTGGGCCAAACACAAACTGGTTATCAATTACGTGGGCCAATGTTGGGTTTCGCGTATGTATAATGCTGTCCTTGTATTGCTGAGTGACATGGGCGGTATCAACACGTGTAACATTAATCAGGTTGAAGTCATGGGTAACATGGACGTTTTCCTTCCATTCATAGCCCCATGATCCGTTATAGGAGTTCAAAGTATAAAGCTTTGTCCGGTTCACCAGCGTGTATCCCAGCGTTAGGTTGGTATGCGGAATAAATGCGTTATCAGATTTAAAGTCCCACGGACTAATAAACCTCGGCCATGATAAAGTTCCCTGTGCACCAAGCTGATAGACATTGTAACCGCTGTTTTGTCCCGAAAATTGTAAATCACGGCTGCCGAATACAGTCAATGTTAGCGCTTCGGCTCCTTTAAAAGCATTGCGGTTTTTCCAGTTCAGGTTTACCTGTGTACCTGCGTAGTTGGCTGATGTAGTTCGCTCTAATATATCAAGCTGCAACGACTTCTTTGGATATTGTGTCAAGAAATAATAGACGTTAAGCTTTGCAGAATCCGCCGAAACATCTTCAAATCGATTTTTAACAAACTTAAATGGTCCCAGGTTGATCATCCGGTTTAAAGATTTATTATGATCCGCGCGGTTATATACCTCACCCGGTTTTAAAAGCACGCTATTTTTAAATACAAATGGTCGGACAGTATTCTTAGGATCGATAACATTATACCACCGGTATTTTACTGCTGAATCCAGCTTTAAGGACGTATCTCTTATGGTATAATGCGGATAAACATAAATATTATTTATCTTGTAAATTTTGCGGGCCTTGTCGGCCGTCTCGTCCTTAACTTTTACATAAATATCAATTTTGTGCCCCTTAATAGTACTGTCTATCCGCATGATCAGGTCTTCAGGCGCGAAATAATAAAAACCTTCTTCTTTTAACTGTGCATCAATACGTATCCGTTCATTTTTCACTACGTCAAGATTATAGTCGTTGCCAATCACAAAGAGCGTTTTTTGGGCTGTACCTGCAACTGCGGTATCCACATCGCTTTTCCCAGTGGGAAAATATACTGAACGGATGGTATAATCTGAACCGGGCTCTACTGTATAGATAGCTTTTGCAATTTTACCCCTGCTGGTAGTATCCCCGCTTACTTGCGATTGAAAATAACTTTCATTTTGTAGACGGCTCTCCAGTATCTGACTATTCTTATCTACATCTACTTCGCTGATTAAAACCGGCGGCTCTCCAAATTTTGTATTCAGCCAGTGCCTGAATCCCTTCTTTTTGGTGGTCCTGGTTTTATAATAAATCCACAATTTTACCCTTAACCCCAATATTTTCGAATTCGGTCTCGGTCTTAACAAGTCAGTCAGCTCATCGCTTAAACCCTTCGCATCTTTTTGTGTTACATTGCCTGCGGTATCTTTAAATTGCACTTTGCCACCACCGTACAACTTTTCCCTTGGCCCAAGATATTTGGTAGTACTACAAGCACTGAGTATAGCCGAAAGGATCAATATAGATAGTAAGTGTTTGTACATTAGTTAATTAGATACTTGTTGCTGGACGGTTTTAGCCTGCTGGTCTTTTTCTTTCTGATCTTGCTTATATTTGCGTTCAAGTACTTTTTCTTTTTGAGTTTTTCTACTGAAGATCTGGCTGAAGCGGTTATAGTCGACGGTTAAGGTAAATCCCACGCCGGTCTCAATTACTTCTCCCTCAATTACGACAAACTGATCGCGGCGATAGGCCCTGATGGCGTATCTGCCGTCTTTCGTTAATTTATAATTTACTGCCACGCTGCCCGCAATGTCGGTACTCTTTTGCCCGGCCTGATTCTGGCCTTCCAGATTAAAGTTGTTCCCTACGCTTACAGTAAGCCGGTCGTTCAGGAACCGCTTGGAGAGCCCAACGTTCAGATCCGTCCGGTTTTGCGCCGTGCCCGACGAATAATCTTCGCCTGATGTCAGGCCAAAATTCAAGTCAACGCCCGCTATCAGATTACCTGCCAGACGGTTCAATTGATCCGATAATAAACTGCTCACACTGTTGCGTACAAAACCTTGCATTCCTGCATTACCGCCCTGGCTTTGTAGTGGATTATCGCCAATAAAATGGCCTAGTACCAGCACGCCAAGAACCTGCTTGTTTAACTCGTTGGGGTCCTGCCTGATTTGGGCGAGCCGGGAATCAACATTGTTAATCACATCCTGGGAAACGGTATAGCTGCTATCAGGTAACACAATGTCGAAGGTGATATCGGGTTTCATTAGCTCATTTTGCAGCATCAGGTCGACATTAAATGGCAATTTCTGCTTATACATGGTTTGATTTTCCGTGCCAGCCAACTGGTCGCTCACCAAATCGATAGGAGGTACGTCAGCTACATAAATGGCAGTCAGGTTAATAGTCGCGCTGGTGGGGTCGCCTGTCCAGGTAATGGTACTGCCTTTTTTGAAAGTAAATTTACGGTTGACTGATGCGTAGGATAAGTTATAGGAGCCCTGGTCAACTGTGTAGGTTCCCGTCAGACTTGTTTTCCCGCTCGGATCTATACCTCCGCTTAACTGGGCTTCGCCTTTTAGGTGCACTACGTCGCCATTATTCTGATCAACAATAATTGTAAACTTAGCATTCCGGTTTACATTGACCGTTGCTGTAACATCCATGCCGGTAAGGTTACTTTTTCTTAGGGAATCTAATTGCTGGGCAAGCAAAATGGAATCTGATTTTGGAGCATTGGGATTGATAAATTCCACTACCCCTTTTCTGTCTTCGATCCCCGGGTCGCTGGATGGCAACACAATCGTCAAATCAGTTTTATCATTTACGGTCAGGTTGGCATCAATTACCGGACTATTTTGATTACCCCGAATTTTAATATTGCTGTTGAGGTATAATTTGCCGTAGTACAGCTTATTATCTTCCCGGGTTGAATTGACCACTCTGAAATTATCACTGTTGATATCCACCCCGAATTTGTAATCTGTATAGTTAGAAGTGTAAACGGTGCCTGATACAACGGCTTTGTTCCCTGTTGAATCGACCAGGGTAAAGTCATTGAAACGAATGCCGTCATTATTGAAAGTGATGCTTTCGCGCGGCATCGTAAAGTAGGAGTTGAGCATGGAAACATTGAAGCCCACCTTGTTAAAGTTAACATCGCCCCGTATTGCTGGGGCCGATGGAGTGCCAGTTATTTTCAAGTCACCGGTAATGTAGCCGCTTGCTTCTTTGATACTACCAAAACTGAAGCCTTCAATACTTTTCGTATTCAGCTTTACAATATTCAGATCGAGATCAAAGCGACTTTGCGGTGCTGTATAATACAATCCTTTCAGATCAACCTGGTTGCCTTTACCGGTAATACCCACCTCGGCTGCCAAGGCGTTTTCGGTTTGATTATTCACCTTGATGGCAATATTACCTACAGTGTCTCCCTTAAAGTTGAAATCGCTGATATTCAAAGCGGATGTGTATTTCATCGATTTCTGAAAATTGCTGATGGTAGCATCGCCATTGATCGTGCCACCAACCTGCAATGAATCCTGCCTGGCCAGCCGTGTTAAAGTTTCGATACGGAAGTTTTTGAAATCGATCTTAACCGGCGAGTTCATTTGTTGAGCTGTACTATTGATGCTGAGTATTTGGTTGCTGTTGGTGATGGTAAAATCTTTGGCAAATATGCCTTTGTCGCCAAACTGCAACGCGTTGTCCGCATTCACATCCCATGGCTTATAATCAAGCACCAGCCCATTTTGCAAGAAGCTAAATTGGTATTCATCAGGCAATAGGCTGAATACCCCGGCGATACGATAACGTTCTTTTTTTGCAGCATCATGCACCTGCAAATTGATGTCCAGTTTATCATCCTCGGCCTTGCCGGTTAAGCTGGTGTAGAGCAGGTTGATGGAAGATGACGCTTTTATCTGGTCAGCTGTCAGGCTATAATCCATTTCATTCTGGTTGGTCTTGATGGCCAATTTTACGTTGTTTATTTCGTTACTAGCATAGATCACTTTTGGCATATCGCCGTTTACGACAAGGTCGCCTGTTTGGCTATTGAACCACCCATTGAGTGTAATCGGATCCAGTTGCTTCAAATCAGGGACAAATTGTGTAACGATGGGTGTCTTAACCAAACGGGCATCAAATTTGAATTGCTGGGGCGTATATTTTGGTTTGGTATTAGCCGTTTTTGAGGCTATAGACCGGTTAAAGTATTGATTTAGTACATCCTGCATGGCCAGACCTATTTCTGTTAACTTGTATTTGCCAACCATATGAGCGCTCAGCATAGGCGTTTTTAGGTGTAAGCTGCTACTATCAGCATTTGCAGTTGATACTAAACTTACCGAATCTATTTTGGCTCTCTTTCCAGATGCAAAAATCAATAGATTAGTTGCTTTAATATTGGCATTCAGGTAATCAGGATCCGCAGTGGGAACGTCTGCTTCAATTTTGCCATGAAAACGGGTTTCATTAGTCGTTAGGTTAAGATTTTTCAGGTTGATGCTATCCACCTCCAATGTTGCTTTTACCGACGGGTATTTTTTATTCAGATTCGCTTTTGCGTTCAGGTTGAAATCAATATTCGGGTCTTTCATGCGGGCAGTAGCGACATAGCTTCCATTTACTGCTGTGCCTTTCAGCGTTAAATTTTTATAGTTATAGCCTTTGATATAAGCGCTGGCGATATCGCCGTTAAATTGAAGATTAGCGGTCTTAGGGTTATAGCCTGCGCCCGAAATATCAGTTGATAGCGTAACGGTGCCTAACTGCTGAGGCTGTTTTGTTAAAGCGCCCACATTTAGCTGGTTTAAATTAACATGTGCTGAATAAATAGCTTTCTCCTTATTGCTGCCATTCTTCATCTGTGCATTCACATCAGCGTTGCCCAGACTGGATATTAAAGCCAGTTTGGTATTGAAGCTGGTCATACTGCCTTTGAAGCTCCCTTTTAGGTTCATGTTTTCAGGAACTGTGACATTGGAAGGTATGATCCCCGCCGGAACTACCTTCGCCAAATCAGTACTACTGGTGTTAAAATCATTGATCGTTACATCAAAATAGGCATTATTCATATTCGGAAGGCCCTTCATTTTAGCTGAGGCCTTGATGTGGGTATTGCTCAGACCAGTAATCTCCAAAGAAGGTATATTCAGGTCGTTTACCCTGCCCATGACCCTGCCATTGATCTTGAAAACACCATTTGGTGAATGTTTAAATGGCTCCATTGACGCCATGGTTGGCATTACAAGCAGTATATCTTTCAACCCTAATCGGCTGCCATCCAGATCGGCATTAATGCTGATTTTTCCTAAATCCTTACTGATATTAGCTAATGAAGGATAGCCGACTTCCAGCTTCTTTTGCAGAACAGTTTGCGGAGTTTCCAGGTACAGATCATTCAGGTAAGATTTATGCTGACCATAAAAGAATGCGGTATGCAATTTTTTGATATTGAGTCCGCTTTTTTCTGTAAACGTAAGATTATTGATTTTGCCCGATGAGCTATCGACGCTATAGGCCAGATTTTCCAGATCGGCATTCAGATCGCGGATATTCATGTGTGCGTAATCAAGCCCGTTTTTTATTGGAGCCTGCGCATTGTTATCAAACTGGATATTGTCATTATTAAAAGTGAGGCGTCGCAAAACAGCTGACCAGCTTTTGCCGCTCTGTGGTTTAGCAACTAAGGTATCCAGCTTTTTTATCGTTTTAACTACCGCTTTTTTTACCGTTTGCGGTTTTGCAAAAGTGAGCGAAGCATGGGTATCATCCAAAGAGACTTTATTTATATCAGCCACCTGGTTTTTTAGATCGAGCTTATTCATTTCGATCAGGAATTTACCCAGGTTTACATTAACCGCCATTTCGTTGGTGCTGTAATCCACTTTGATACGCTTTATATCGATAGTCCCTAAATTAAGGATCATATCGATCGGCTGGGTAGCCGTATCGACAGTCGCTGCCTTCGCTATTGCTGACCCCGCCGGTGTTTGAATAATTTTTGCATCCACATCCGATAGGGTAATTTTCGGAATAGTAAACTTCATTTTATTCATATCAAAAGTCTTGATGCGGGTATCAAAATGGCCTAATATGAATCTCACATTATTGCCATTGGTGAGGTCATTGTAGCCAATATTGATCTTGTTTAGGACAATCTTATCCAGCGAAATTTTCATCGATGAAGTATCTTTTGGATTGGCGGGTTTAGATGGGCCGCTATTGAAAGCTTTAATGATATAATCGAAATTAAAGACACTGTCCTTATTACGGTAAACATTAGCAGTAACGCCTTTGAGATTAATCTCGTTTATGGTCAGTTTATTGTGGAGGAGATCAAATAAACTGACATCCAGTTTTAGCTGTTCGCCGGCGATTAAAGTATCCCGTTTCTGATCTTCCATGTAAACGCTGTCGACTACGATCATTTTTGGAAGTCCCAAACTGATATGGCCTATCTTAACTTTGGTATGAATTTTATTTTGAACGTAATTAACCGCTTTGTCTTTAATATAATTCTGAATGCCTGGAATTTGGATCAAAATAATGATAGCCAGCATTAGGAACAGAACGCTGCCAACAATCCATAGGAGAGTCTTTAGGACTATGCGGCCAAATTTTTTCAACGACAAATGTTTTTCAATGGTTATTTTATAACTGTAATAAAATCAAATGGTTTGATGTTGAACTCAATTTACTGTTTTTAATCCACATTTGTGATTTTCCCAACAGTACTGGAATACCATGTGTTTTTTGATAAATTTGTATTCCCCGGAAAAGTTGATCCAGATTAGTTATGCCAGATTTTTCGCACTTACACGTACATACCCAGTTCTCTTTATTAGACGGTGCTGCCGATATTTCCAAGCTGTATAAAAAAGCGGCCGCTGACGGCATGAAGGCTTTGGCTATTACAGACCATGGGAATATGTTCGGCGTGTTCAAGTTTGTGGCCGAAGCTGGTAAACATAATGTAAAGCCCATTGTGGGCTGTGAATTTTACGTGGTGGCTGATCGTCATGTAAAGCAGTTTACCAAAGAGAAAAAAGACGTCCGCTGCCACCAGTTATTGCTGGCAAAAAATGCCGAAGGTTACCGCAACCTGGTAAAGCTTTGTTCGCTGGGATATATGGAAGGGCTTTATAGTAAATGGCCCCGTATCGATAAAGAACTTATCCTGAAATATCATAAGGGATTGATCGCCACGACCTGTTGTATCGGTGCATCGGTTCCACAAGCCATATTAAGGGAAGGCGAGGAGCGGGCTGAGGAAGAATTTAAATGGTGGCTTGATCTTTTTGGTGAGGACTATTACATCGAATTGCAGCGCCATGACATACCTGAACAGAATACCGTTAACGAAGTGCTGCTAAAGTTTGCCAAGAAGCATAACGTAAAAATAATCTGCTCCAACGATTCGCATTATGTGGATCAGCAGGACGCCAACGCGCACGACATTTTGCTTTGCGTGAACACTGGCGATATGCAAAGTACACCGATCGCTACCGATGAAGAAGGTGGCAAAGGTTACCGATTTGGTTTCCCGAACGATCAGTTCTACTTTAAGACGCAGGCTGAAATGGGCAAACTGTTTCACGATCTGCCTGAATCGCTTGACAATACCAACGAGATCGTCGATAAAGTAGAGGTATTGAAACTGAAGCGAGATATCATGCTTCCCAACTTCGTTATCCCGGAAGAATTTAAGATACACAACACCCCTGATGCGGACACCCTTAACCAGTGGGAATACCTGAAGCACTTGACATTTACGGGTGCCAAGGAACGTTACAAGGAAATAACACCTGAGGTAGAAGAGCGCTTGAACTTTGAGCTGTTCACCATCCGTACCATGGGTTTTGCGGGGTACTTTCTAATCGTAGCTGACTTTATCAAGGCCGGCCGTGATATGGGTGTATTTATCGGTCCCGGGCGTGGTTCGGCGGCAGGCTCAGTGGTGGCGTATTGTATTGGTATTACCAATATCGACCCAATTAAATA
>JAFAKI010000426.1 GCA_019235595.1 Mucilaginibacter sp.
GGTCCACTGGCTTTTGCTATCGCCCATATCATACAACTTACCATCTATCGCATCAAAAAAATCAACATTACCGGATAGCACGGTGACATTGGCATTATCCTGCTCGATGTTGCTGAGTTCGGCAATGCCATAAGGGATGATCTCGAGGCCATTCTGCACCAGTTTGGCCGGATACTGCTGATAGGGGGCATTGGTGGTAAATGCAATATCATCCGGGAAACCCAGAATCTGCCGGTTGCGCTGTGTAAGCGGCAGTTTGAATTGATTGCTGGTATTACCCTGCTGATTTTGCACTTCGGCCAGGTTGTTGATCTGGAAAGTAAGGGCGATAGGGCTGTCATCGTTCAGGTCGACCAGCTGATCGTTAATGTATAGTTGGATTTGGTTCATGGATTTCGTTGGAAAGTTGAAAAGTTGTAAAGTTGAAAGGTTGTAATGTTGTTTTCCTGATTGGTTGAACTTTCCAACCTTTCAACTTTACAACTTTTCAACGGTGCAGCCTACTGTGTCTGAATATTAATCGACGGCATATTAAACGTGATGCTGAAAGGCGCCTGGCCGTTCATGGTTTCGTATTCGCTGTAAGTGGCGGTGTTAATGACGATGGTTTGCCACTTTACCGGGTTTTTGCTGATAAGCATTTGCACTTTGGATGAGTATTTGATGGATTGTAACCCTTTGATGTCGTTAACTGATAGGTCTTCGGCCATTACTTTCATTTTTTGCCCAGCATCTTTAGAGACCACATCTTCAATGCTGTCCTGGTTTTCCCAGTCGGACACAAAGTTTTTGATGATGGTGGCATTCTGTACGTCTAATGAAATTTCCTGGTTATAAACAAAGCGGTAATATTCCCAGCTTCCACTTAAACCTATCCAGCGCAGGTAAACTGACCGCTCGTCAACAGCATCATCAATACGGATAGTTTGGGTTTGCGTGATGGTATGGGTTGCGCTGTTTGCATCATTGTATTTTAAGGCGATGGTAATATAACGCGCATCAGCAGGGAAGTTTCCGTTTATCAGCAAGCGGTTCAGTCCCAACTGTGCCGGAAGTGGCGTAGTGGAAATAGTTTGTCCCGAAATGATCAGCTTGCTGCTATCCTGATTGAGCAGCCATGAGCCGTCTTCGTTCAGTAGAAAATTAGCCTGTGCATCGCCAGGCAAAGGGTTGCGGTTGATGTCGAGCAGGGTGAGCTCACAATAAATGTTCAGGCCGAGCATGTACTCGCTATAAATAAAACCGATATCAAAAGGGTAACCATTGGAATAGGCAGGTTCAGCAAAATCAGTTACCCACTTAGCCAGTTGGGAATTATCTAACACCGATGGAAAAGGCACATAGGCCGCCAGGTTGCCACCATATTTGGTGCCCAGCTGTTTGGCCGCATAAACCACGTAATATGGATTGGCAACAGGGATATACGGTGAAATATAACCAGTAGCTGTTCCATCGTCCCAGCATTCTGCATATTGGATCCGGTAGCTGGCGCTCAGATTATCGTCACGAAAGTTGGCTTGGGTAAAGGCGCTATTGTCTTTGGCGCGCAGCAGGCTTTGCAAAAAGTTGGAGAAATCGGCACGGATGATTCCTTTGCCGTCGGGCCTATTGGTTGCTGTGATGGTTTGCTGCTGACCTGATAGCTTATCCTGATAAGTGATTTGCGTGAGTATTTTATAATAAGGCCGCAGGCTGTTGATATTTACGTAGCCTCCAACTGTTGAGGACGACACATAAGGCGTATCAATAATCAATGCATTATACTGTGTTTGGTAAACCGGATAAGCGCCATTATAAGCGCCTGCGTTGACATAGATCATTTCGCCAGGCTTTACGCTGATAACTGCTGCATTAATGTTTAACTGTGCTTTTTGCGTTTGACTGTCCTGCGTGATATTCGTCACCTCGAAATCTTTACGCTGATAGGTGAACACAACAGGGTTGAAGGCAGCGTTCCAGCGGGAAATGTTGCCATTGCCCAGATCAACGGATGGATCGCCTATGAGCAGGTTACGTACAGTAAGGAGGGTAAACTGTTTGACGGCGCTGCAATTGTTGGCATCTTTTATGTAAGCGGTATACGAACCACCGGCAAGACCCGAAAAGGTCGGCGACGATTGATAATGGCTACCATCCAAACTATACTGTATTGGGCCATAGCTTGAAGACGCTTCGATGATGATCTGTCCGTCAGCTGCTCCGGGCGCCGATTCTTTTTGGTTGGTAACAACAGCATTGATAATGGCATCGCATACGGTAGGGTTGGGACTTGCTGTACCGGCCGTTGAGTTGACCACAGTAAAGTTGCGGATGTCGATAATGGTGCCATCCGATGCATATTTCCGGCTAAGGATACCGCTGTAAATCAACAGGCTCTGTCCGGGAACAATGAAATCGTGGTTGTTGGTGATACCGGTATCGTAAAATGCAACGGTGACGGCCATATTATTGCCGTTGGCGGGGTTGTTATTCTCGTCGGTGATAATGATATACACGTCACCATCGGTATAAACAATGCCGCCGGAAGTGGTGCTCACCTGGTTGGCGATCTGTATTTGGGGGAAGAGGCTCATGAGGGTGGTTGATTGAGTTAAGTGGTTGAATGGTTGATTGAGTTAAATTAAATGGTTGATTGAGTTGATTAGGTTGAATGGTTGATTAAGTTGAATGGGTTAGTTGTGCCTTTATTTTTGATAATCCAACTAATCAACTCAATCTAACTCAATCCAACTAAATCAACTAACTCAGCGACAATATCATCGGCCATCGGTTCCATGTTTTGACTGAGGCGCAGGTTGACGTTGGCATCACTCAGTGGTTCGGATAAAATACCGGGTGTGCCTGGATATCCTTTTTTGTCGATTGATTTTTTGATGGCCCATGCTGCTTTGTCCGGGATGCCTTTGGCCTGGCACCATTGCTTGATGCGGTCGATCATGGACGGGTTGCCGGGCAGGGCATTTTGGCCGGTAGGGCCGCGACCTGTTTCCAATAGTTGCATATAGCCGGGTAATTGTAATTGAGAGCTGTCGCCATCGGTATTAATGGTGATCTGCTGAGCGGTTTGCCCGGTGGCGTATTTCCCTTTGGCCTGTAGCGAGTGGATGACGTCGGTTTTGAGAGATTCTAGAAATTCGGTTAGATGGTCATTTGTCATAGGGTGAATGCTGATATTTACAGTTACCGATTATAGAACCGTATTATAAGAAATTGGTAAAAAAGGACTAAGGCTTTATAGGCTATTTTGAAGCGGATATAAAGCGAGTGGTGTTATAAGATTTTGAGCAGCTATGTTTTTATTCGAGATCGAGTAATCCGAATGTTTCGTTATATGGAACTCTGAGGTCAATAAATTGAAACTTTGGATTTGTTTTTTGTCTGAGAATGTTATAAATCTTGAAACTTTCTGCGTCAGAAGAAAGATAGAACTCTACCGACTTTTCACAATCGGCTTGCGAAAATAGTTTAGTATCATTAGGTATTATATTTCTACTATTTAGATTTAGCGTACCCTTATTTTGAAAAATAATTCTGGCAAATTCTCCTGTACGCTTAGCATGGTCTAGATTAAACGGTAGAATTTGTAAATTTTTTAATGGCAACTCGCTAATGTCCCCACCGACACAATATTCTGCAATTGCAATTGTACTGATTAAAAGCCCATAGTCGTTTTCTGTGAAATACTTAAAATATCCTTTAGCGTTGGAGTGTAAATCACTGTTCTTATCAAGTAATCGGATGAAAAAGCTGGTGTCACACAAAATGCTTTTGTTACTCATAGCTTCCCCGGATTTCTTTTAACCATTTATCCTTATCGATGATTTTTGACCAAGATTGCGATGCTTTTTCTATAAGAGTATTTAAATAAGCTTCATCATACTTTGGCTGATAATCGACCAGCTCAATAAATTTTAGGGTGTTTGTGTCAATTTCACCTGTTTCGGAATGTTGCTTGCCGGTTGCCCTGATTCCAAGTGTTTTATAAAGTATATTGTTTTCGTATTGGGTCAAAAAAGGTATTGGGGTTTGAACGCGCAAAGTTCCAAACTCGTCGGTAGAAATATGGATATTGGCTTTGTCTTTCCCTCCTGCATTTGTTATTTTTCCATAAAAATAAAATTCTGCATCTGCCCAAATAGCTTCTTTTCTATAGTAGCTGGTATTTCTATCTATTTGAACCTCGTTCGAACTATCCACAGAGGTTTTGATACTAAAAACATAATCTCTGGATTTCGCTATGTTCTGAATATTTTCAAAAGCCTTTGCGGTGGAAAGGTCAAGAAAATCTATGTTTTGATTTTGGCTAATTTGTCCAATTAATGCATTGAAACCTATAATGTATTGAATAGATGTTTTTAAAACATGCTTTACAGAACCCTCTTCAATGTTGTAGCTAATAATAGGTCTGTCCTTTTTATCACCAGGGTAAAGTAGATGTTCTGCATTTTCAAGGATAGAAATTATCTCCCGGATGTCGTAGTTTTCAGGTGAAAGGTCGAGGTTGCCCTTGGAGCCAGTAATTCTTATCTCTATAAATCCGATTTTATCCACGATTGTAAAGTAACAAATAATTTGCTTAAGTGTAAATATATTGATGCCAGAATTTGAATCGCATATTGTTTAACGTATAAATCCGAGTTTCGTTATTTTGCTTTAGGGTTACAATTATCAGCTAACGAAATTTTCAGAATACATCGTCGCCAAAGTAATGGTCAGGCTGACACCAGTAGAGTTGACATCGAATTTATTGTAAACGGGCAAACATTTGGCTTTGTCACCGGCTTTGATGCGGAAATAGCGGCCGTCGCCTTCGCGGTATTTGGATGCTTTGACAATGAATTCATTTGCCATCCGGAGCGCCTGGTTTACATAGTCTTCATTGCCTGAAGTGTACTGGTCGAACTCGGTTTTATAAAGAAATTCGAGGTAAACTGAAAAGCTATTATCTACTGAGCCATTTACCTGCGGCGATACATCAATGGGCTGTAGTGGGTACATGAAAACGCAAGGGAATGAGGCGTCGTCGGCAAGTTGATTGATTTCGTTTACTGTTCCGTAAATGAAGTTGGGTTGCTCGGTAAGCGATTGGGTTATCGCTTCAATTTGGTTACGTATGGGCATTCTTTTAGAGATTAAAGATTAGTGATCAGAGATTAGGTAAGCCAATCTTATAGTTTTTAGATTGATGAAAAGATGTAACTTCCGCCCGCTGGTTTAAGAGTTCAGCGCAGCGCTCTTAAATCCAAAATGATCGAAGGACTCCGTCCGGTATTTAGAACTAATGGGATTTCATTTAACGCGCAGATACGTTCAAAGACAGATGCTTGTGCTTATTGCCGGACAGAGTCCTCCATTTCCATCAATGATTTAAGTCGCCCTTCGGAAGACTTAAACTAGGAGGGGAAAAGAAAGCATTCAATAAATTGAATTCAGTCAATTCTAAAATCCTGAAAATTCTGATTCAGACAATTATCTCTGCGCATTCAACAATTCCTGATACTTCCGTTGATACTCTGCTTCCGTCTTATTTAGCAAAAGTTTGGTCAACACCCGATCATAGGGGAGGGCGAGTATTTCGGCCCATTTGGTGACATCGCCGCCGGCGAGGGAGTTTACCGTGTTGATGTATTTGAATTTTTCAAACGCTGCAATACCTGCCTTCTTCTCCAATACAGATGCAGGCGCTGAAAGAACCCGATCTTCTGTTTCAATAAGTCGGGATAACAGGTAAAAAAATGTTTGGCAATCGGGAGCGCCTCCGTCACCCTTAATTTTTTAACTTCTTCGTTAAATTCATCTGCTTCGTATTCGTCATATTTTTTGCCGGTGGCCCTGCAAAAAAAGTATTGTGCCAATACATTGCAGCAGGATTTGAGCGAGGGTTGAAAATGCTCTTTCCACTCCTCTTCGCCATACAGATTGATGTGGGTGTTGATCTCGTCGGCGATAATATCACGGGCGGCTAAGAATGCCCCGGCCGGTTCCACAGACAGGTTATGGATCACTTTGACGATCACCTTTCGCTTGCCCAGCAAAAAGGTTATTTGGTGCGGAATAACCTCGCTGTTATACAGGTATTTTATCTGATGCGCCAATGAGTGCACATATTCCCCAAATACGCTGAAATCATCAAAATTGATAACGTTGTTGAGTTCCGCCTTTGGCACGCCTGAAAGAATGCTGATGGCGTCGAGATCGTTGAGATAATGTTTTTCCTGCAGCTCCATCATTTGGCCGAGGGTGATCTCGTTCAGGATGGTAGGAATGCGCACTTTTAAGCTGCCATCGATGGTTTTAAATGTTTTTTCGATCATATGGAAATCAGGTTTGACAGCGGCGCGTGCCAGTTATTATCACGGTACGGGAGCTTGCTTTTTGGCATAACTAATTTACTAATTTTTAATTTATTTAATGCAATATATCGCAGCGGATCGATCAAATGATTGAAACGGTCCACAGGTTCATTTATAGTCCGTCCCGAGCGGTCGGTGCGCCACTTATAACGGCTCAGTTCCTCGCGCAGATTAATGCTATTGCGGGTGATGTTGAGTTTGTAGCGTTTTAAAATGTCGATGGAGTTTTTGATGCTGTCGGCACCTTTTTTAACCCCCGTGATGTACCAGCCTAAGCGTCGTAACTCTTCAATTGATTTTGGTTCGGCGCTATCAGCGATGATCTGGGTATATTTGCTGATTCCGATACCAGTCAATCTGTCGGATATGTCCACGTTGGTAAGCCCGGTTTCGTAGATCAGCTCGTTTATCCAGAGTTCTCCGTTACAGCGATAAACTTCTATGCAGCCAGTTTCATCGTTTGTAAAGCCAAAATCGAGCCCTAAAGCCAAGAGACGGGCACCGGGAGGAATAGCATCGCACAACAACCAATTGGTTAGTACCAGTCCGCTGATTTTTCCGGTAAGGCCGCGGGCGTAAACTTTCCATTGTTCTTCATCCACCAGTTTTAGTGATTCGATCTTGCTGCGCATGGCATCGTCCAGAAAGGGATTGTGCCGATGATCGGAAATGATAAGCTGAACATCATCGCGCCCCAGTAAATTATCATGTACCCAAAAGGCAACGTTAGGGTTATAGTCGATATAGATCCTTATCCGGGTACGCAGGGCGAGTTCGCTGTATACCTGCCAGCCGATACCGTTGGCTTCATTGATAAAAAGGTAATCTCTTTTTCCTGACTTAGCGTCCTGGGCATCGTCGTAACTTTTAAACTCGATTGCAGTACCATTATGGAACTCGAAAACGCGCTCAGATTTATTGTACGACTTAACGCAAGCGGATACCTGTGTTGAATCATTATAAATTTTCAATGCATCGCGCAATGCACCTGCTTTAAGGTTAGGAATATCCTGGCCTACTACGGTTATTACCAGTCCGGCATTTTCACAAGCCATGGCAAATAATACCTGGATGATGGCGTAGGTTTTGCCAGAGCTGGTACCGCCCTGATTAATCACCATATGGGCTTTAGCGTTATAATTGGCGGTAAAGAGGACAGATGCCTGGTAACCTGAATGCATTATTGTTAAGTATGTTGATTAAGTTGATTAGGTTAGATTGAGTTAGGGTGAGTTGTTTAAGTTATTAACCAATCAACCACTTAACTTACTCAACCATTTAACTTAGAGTACCACCTCATTTTCCGCTGTTGCCAACGGCGGCCCTGTTTGGATGATCTCGACTTTAAGCCTCACAGTAGCTGCACCCTCAACAGACTTTGCTTCAGGCCTATCGTTCCATCCCATACTTTTTAGCGCAAATATGGCGCCGGTGGATGAGGTAACATGCAGTTTTTTCTCGTAATCGGCCATTACACGGAGCCGGGCACGTTTGATCTTTTCAGCATACTTTCCTCTCAGCTCATAGTCTTCCATTTCTTGTGTGCTGGAGAAACCCAAATGAAGAGCCAGGCCAGAAATGGTTGGAAAATCACGGGCTGTTTTTTTGCTGGTTTTTATTTCTTCTGTTTCATCAACCGGTATGATCGCATCAAAATATTGACCGATCAGCTCATCCAGTTTTTGGGCTGATTTGAAGTATTTCATATGGTTTATGATTGAAATGCCAATTGGCATAAATGAATAATCAAAGATACTAAGTTTTTTAGTTATTTGCAAAAAGAATTTGAAAGTTATAGTTAAGTAGTTGATTGAGTTGACTAAGTTGATTGAGTTGGATTTGTTAATCGAGCTTGTCTATTTAGAGCTGGCTGGCACTAACTTAATCAACCCAATCAACCACTCACTCAATCAACCAATCCCCCCCCAAATGTCATCCCGAAATAATCTTTGATCTTTTTAGGAACGTTTGTTCCAATTATGATATAGCTTTGTGGAACAATCATTCCGATAATGGAATTTAAATCACGATAAAAACAAATTATTACGATGAAAAAGTTAGAAAACAAAGTAGCAGTAGTAACAGGGGCATCAAAAGGTATTGGTGCCGGTATTGCAAAAAGTCTTGCAGAAGCAGGTGCGGCAGTTGTAGTAAATTATGCCTCAGCTAAAGAAGGCGCTGAAAAGGTAGTTGCCGAAATAGTAGCCAACGGCGGCAAGGCTGTGGCTGTACAGGGCGACGTATCAAAATCAGCAGATGTAAAACGCCTGTTTGACGAGGCAAAGACCATATATGGCGAAGTTGATATCCTGGTTAATAACGCAGGCGTTTACAAATTTAGCCCGGTTGAAGAAATTACTGAAGATGAGTTTCATCGCCAGTTTAATACCAACGTGCTTGGTTTGTTGCTGGCAACCCAAAATGCAGTAAATCATTTTGGCGATAAAGGCGGCAGTGTGATCAATATTGGTTCGGTAGTGAGCCGTATCACCCCTCCGGGAAGTGCTATTTATACCGCCACCAAAGGGGCAGTTGATTCCATCACTCAGGTATTGTCAAAAGAATTGGGCCCTAAGAAGATCCGTGTAAACTCGATCAACCCCGGTATGATAGAAACTGAAGGTACCCATTCGGCAGGTTTCATAGGCGGCGATTTCCAGAAATGGGCAGAAACAACTACACCGCTGGGCCGTATCGGTCAGCCTGATGATATTGCACCTATCGCAGTATTCCTGGCATCTGATGATTCAAAATGGCTGACCGGCGAAACTATTTTAGCCGGTGGGGGAAATAGATAATTCAGTTAATCAGTGATCGGTTAACCGGTTAATCAGTGGCGAGTTAATTAGTGATCGGTTAACCAGTGACCAGTCGATCAGTGGTGTGGGATTGTGATTGGTCGAATGTGATTTAGGTAGGATTTAGCGAGGTAGATTAAACAACGCTGATCGACCGATAACTAATCACTGGTTAACCGATCACTGGTTAACTAATTAACTAACGACAAAAATCAATAGCTTTGCTCATAAACGGCAAAGCTTTTCTGTTATGGCAAGGACTAAAGATTTTGATGAGGACGAGGTGCTGCAAAGGGCCATGAACATCTTTTGGTACAAGGGCTACAATGGCACCTCGATGCAGGACCTGGTGGATGGGCTGGGCATTAGCCGGTCGAGTATGTATGATACTTTTGGGGACAAGCGTTCGCTTTTTATCCGCTCGCTGGAGAACTATAAAAAAATGGCCACTAGTGAAATGAAGTCCCTGGTGGACAATGCGCCATCGGCCAAGGAGGCGATCAGACGCATGTTTGAGTATACCATAGCTGAATTATTAAGCGACAAACAACACAAAGGTTGTTTCCTGGTAAACGCCGGTGTTGAAATGGCCCCGCATGATGCAGAGGTGAATAAAATGCTTTGTGAAAACGACCGCCAGTTGGAGCATTATTTTAACGAGGCCATTAAAAAAGGACAAGCCAGCGGCGAAATATCCAACGAGCAAAGCAGCCATGCTTTGGCCCAGTTTATTCTGAATTCGATAAAAGGGATGCGCGTTACGGCAAAGTCAGGTGCGGATAAAAAGATTTTTAGGGATATTGTTGAGGTGACGATGAAGGTGCTGGGGTAGAAGTTTATAGTTCACGCTAAAACTTTGAGCTATGATGCAAATATTATTTAATATTCAAATGCTCAACAGAGAAAGCTTTCCGTCCCAGCAGGGTCTCCCAACGGGGACCCTGCGTCGAATGAACCGTAAACCACTTATATTTACGGAATGTCTACCCGAACCTTACATCAGATCACAGACAATACATGGTTTGTTACTTTCACCAATCACGGCTGGATTCCCCTTTTTCAGATAACAGACACCTATCACCTGGTTTATAAATGGCTCAAGCTGATAGATGAGAAGTATGAGATCAAAACGTTGGCTTTCGTTATTATGCCTAATCACGCTCATTTTTTGTTTCACCTCAATAAAGACAATATCAACCTGAATAAAGTGATAGGGAATGGAAAGCGGTTTATGGCCTATGACATCATTAAAAAATTGGAGGAGACCAGTAATTCGGGATTGTTGAACCGTTTGGCATTTGGTGTTACTGATAAGGAAAAAGCAAAGGGACAATTGCACAAGGTTTTCGAGTCTTCGTTTGATGCCAAACCGATCTATACATTCAAGTTCCTTTATCAGAAACTCGATTATATTCATCATAATCCCGTTAGCGGTAAATGGAACCTATGTAACGAATTCACCGACTATCCGCATAGCAGTGCAGCGTTGTATGAACTGGGTACACCTCATCCACAGGTGCAAATAACAGATTTTAGGAAGTACTGGGATTGATTGAAAGTTAGTGCACACTACGACGCAGGGTCCCCGTTGGGAGACCCTGCTGGGACGCCAAGTTTTGATATTTCCAACCTGTGAAAACACCCATTTTTCGCGTTAAGGATTGGAGCGGATACCGGCCTGTGGCTAATGCCGGTGTAGTATGAGCGGAAAGCCCGGCCGCAGGCAACGCCCAAATTAAAGAAAGACTTCTCGAAATCACGTAATCAAACAAATCAGCGGTTCAGACAAAGGAAATGGCGCATAGGCCCGCCCCCGATGCTTCGACTGGGCTCAGCATGACACCCATTTTTTTGAAATCAGACAAATCATATCCCCGAAAACATACGCTGCGCCTTTTTACCGATGAGCGGCATCGGCGTCTTTTGGCCGTTAATAGCGCCAAGAAAACCAAACACCCAGAGCGCAATGATAGCAGTCCTGGTTAACCAGTTTAATGCGGAGGCCACCCAATAGTCGGGACTAAATAGCAGGTAGAAAAAAATGATGTCAAGCGCTACTACCGCAACGGTTGATATGAGATGGAACAACAAAGTTTGCCTCAGCTGATAACTTCCCAGGCCGGTTTTGCTATGATGCAAAGCAAAATAAGCAATGATCCACCCAACAATAAAGAAATAACTGACTATTCCAGCTGCTTTTCCGTCTTCATCATCTGACGGAGTGTTTTCGTTGGCTTCCATCTGATAATTAATTATTTAGATTTATTGGCTACATAAATATACACAATTGTTATGGTTTTGTTTGGGGTAATTATCCACCACCGTGTTATTGCCGGGAGCGTGGCGGGCAGCGTAAAAGAATCCCGAACTATTCAGAGCGAATAGAAAGGTGATGAACCTGCATACCTGCTCTGCCAATCGGATTGCTTCGCTCCAATGACGCGATTTTAAAAATACAGCTCAAACGAAAAATCACATCGGCGGTCCACCACGCGTTATCCAATTGTGTGTCGGGCAAAGTGTGTCAAATTGACTATTTGTTCTGAATTTTGTATTTTTGTTTATCAATAGCTGAAATATGGTAACAATTGATTCAACATTAGAAACTATCATGCAACTGGATTTTGCTTCCAGGGAGATGCTGTTGGAGATATTGCAAAAACGTCAGATTGAGGCCCGCCGAAATGAAGTGGCTAAAACCGCGAAACAAACTTTAAAAGAATACCAGTCTGGTAAAATCACTCCACTTACTGCTGATGAGGTGGTAAAAAAACTAAAAACGCTCTAATAAGCCAATGCCTTTAGAAAGAAAATTGGTATTGTCTAAGGCGTTCGAAAAATCGTACCAGAAGTTTATGACGAAAAATCAGTTATTAAAAACATCTATTGCCAAGCATTAGTTAAACTGGAACGCGATGCTTTTGAACCATCACTCAGAACTCATAAACTGAGCGGCAAACTGGCAGCGTATTTAGCCTGCTCATGCGGGTACGACTGCAGGATCATCTTCATTATCGAAAAAGATATATCCGATCCTGACACCGAAATTATCTTATTGTTAGATATCGGCACACACGACGATGTGTATTAAACAATTAAGCAGGCCTTAAACTGCTAAGCCCCCGCAGAACACGCAATTTTTAAAATCCGGCCCATACAAAAATTACACCAACCGCACAGTCACCTTCCTCGCAATGTTTTTCAGGAAAATATTTGCTTTTAAATATTTTCCTTCTATCTTCGGAAAATATAAACCAATAAATATTTTCCATTTGAAAGAGAAGATTGTAGAAGTGGCGCTTGAGCAGTTTCTGAAATATGGCATTCGCAGCATGACCATCAAGAAGCTGATTGAGCCAATGGGTGTTTCGACCAAAACAGTTTACAAGTACTTTATAAGTAAGGAAGACTTGCTGGCCGAATGCCTGCGAATATTGTATGACGGCTACTACAATGAATTCACAGCCATATTGAGCAAAGGCGACGATCCTGTAACTACGCTGCTTGTCGTTTTCAGAGGAGCGATAGGCAAGGACTTTGGCGTGAACCATCAATTTTTCTACGACTTGAATCATTACTATCCCGAATTGCAAAACGTAGCCATCTCCCGTACCAGCACCAATTACGGCAGCCTGTTTATACCGCTAACGCAGCGGGGCATTGACGAAGGCTACTTTCACGATTTTGTGATTCCCGAGGTTGCGCTTAAGGGTATTATGACTTTATATACTTCAATCACACGGTCCGACGAGCATAAAAACTTTAAAGGCGGTCCGCATAAACTATTTAAAAACCTGGTGGAGGTGTACATCCGCGGAATGTGTACAGAAAAGGGCCTGAGAGAAATTGAAAATAATCCATACCATAACGATTAAACACCTATGAAGAAGATCATCCTTGTTGCTTTATTGTTTGCTTGTTGTATTGTTGGTAATGCACAGCAAAATACATTGAATCTGATGCCGGTGCCGAAAGAATATCGTTTAATACCCGGGAAATTCAGGCTTACTAAAAATCTCATCTTTGGAATAGGTCCGACCAGCGCTCATCATGCCACAAATCCAATTTTGTTTGAAGCCGTAAGCCGGTTCTGTCAGCAGTTAAGTCGTAAAACTGGTTTAGTATTTACTCCACAAAATCTTGAACCGGGTACTAAATTGGATTCATCAGCATCCATGTCAATATTGACGCCTTCTTTTGGATATCCTGATGCTGGGGTCGGAGAAGATGAAAGCTACGGGCTGGGTATTGAAAGTCATGTGATCGGAATCACAGCGTCAAATATTGATGGTGCATTGCATAGTTTGCAAACACTTTTGCAGCTATTAGCCAAAGATGATGATGGTTATTATTTCCCATGCATATCTATCCGTGATTCACCCCGATTTAAATGGCGCGGTTTAATGCTGGACGTTGCTCGTCATTTTATTTCATACGATGAAATGAAACGCAACATTGATGCTATGGCGGCTGTGAAGATGAACGTGCTGCACTGGCACCTGACGGACGATGAGGGCTTCAGGGTGGAATCGAAAGTTTTCCCGCTGTTACATCAAAAAGGATCGAACGGCGATTATTATACGCAGACGCAGTTGAAGGAAATTGTGAAATATGCTGCGGACCGGGGGATTGTGATTGTGCCTGAATTTGATATGCCTGGTCACGCGCAAAGCTGGTTTGCGGGATACCCGGAACTTGCGAGTCAGCCGGGGCCGTATCACCCTGGTCAGCGGATGCAGTGGCAAAAGGAGCACCCGGAGGTTAAGACCCCGCCGGTTACTTCGATAGCTGATATTATAGCCAATATGGTGGCCCCAACGTTCGACCCAACCAATGAAAATGTTTATGATTTCCTGGATAAGTTTATTGGCGAAATGTCTTCCATTTTCCCGTCAGGATACATGCACATTGGCGCCGACGAGAACAACGGACAGGCCTGGAAACTGAATCCAAAGATAATGGACTGGATGACGCAGCACCAGATGCAAAACACCGACGACTTGCAGCGCTACTTCGTACTGCGGGTTTATGGGTTGATGAAAAAACATCACCGCAAAATGATAGGGTGGGAGGAGATATATAATGACAAACTGCCTGCCGATGCTGTGGTGCATAAATGGATACCATCTGATAACAGCATGATCAAATCATACGGCATAGCCAATGATATTGCAAAACACAACCCGGTGCTGATATCTGAAGGCTTTTACCTCGACTTGTTTTTGCCTGCTTATATTCATTATAACAATGCCTCGATAGCGGCAGCGGACAATCCTAATATTTTGGGTGGCGAAGCTGCGCAATGGACAGAATTGGTTGATAATGAAAATGTAGATGGCAGGATATGGCCTCGGGCCGCTGCCGTTGCCGAAAGGTTGTGGTCGCCGGCCAGCGTGACGGACGCGGATGATATGTACCGCCGCTTAAACGTACTGAGTAACGAACTGGACGAGCAGGGACTAAACCACCTGACCAACTACGAGCGTGCCTTGCGCCGCCTGACCAACGGCGAGCCAACCGAACACCTGCAAGTGCTAACCGATGTACTTGGACAGGTAAAAGGTTACAGAAAGTTGGTGGCCATGATGATGAAGGCGCCACAGGCATCGTATCAAACCACGCCCTTAACATCAGTTTCAGATGTGATATTACCCGACCCGGCAACTAAACGGAAATTCAGGGCATTGGTGAAACTGTACCTGGAAAAAAAGGATAAAAATGCAGAAGATGCGATCAAAGCCTACCTGCAAGCATGGAAACAGAATGATGCTTATCTGCAACCCTTATTTACAGGCAATAAACGCCTGATGGAAATTCAGGATCACTCTAAAAACCTGTCGGCATCAGCTGCCATAGGTTTGGATGCGTTGGATAGGATAGATAAGGGTGCTGTCGATGCAGCCTGGATAAAACAGCAATCTGATGTGTTAAGTGCATTCGAAAAAGCGCATTATGAGGTGGAGCTGGTTGTTATCCCGGAGATTGAGGAGTTGGTGATAGGGCATACAATACCGGAACCCGAGAAGTATTCGGCGTTTTGATTGATCGCTAAATGGTTGATTGAGTTGGATTGTGTTGACTAAGTTAGATTAGTTATTCTGTTATATTTTTTTACTTAATCAACCATTTAACCCAATCAACTACAAATATTAACCCCTAACTTAGGTTTAACCTTACCCAAACCTAAATATGGATTCTAACAAAATCACCCTAAAACCAGTTAGCGCAATTCTAAAAGCCGTTTTATTTTGGCTGAGCTGTGCTGTTGCATTGGCTGCATCCTCGGGATTGACCAAAAGCTTATCAGGCTGGGCGTCTGCAATAGCGATAGGAACAGCCGGTGTTATAGCATTTCTGCTTACTATTCTTTTTTGCAAATGGCAAAAGCTGACCTTAAAAGATGTTGGCGTAGTGCCAGGTGGCAGTACCGCCCGGCATTTGCTCATCGGGGTTATTGTGGGAGCACTTATGGTAGCAGTACAGGTAATTGCAACGATAATCCCGGGGTATGTAAAATTGGTCTACGCCCCGCAGGTTGGGCCGCTTATTATCGGCACCAACCTGTTGCTGTATATCCTGATTGCCTGCCGGGAAGAATTGGTTTTTCGGGCTTTCCCGCTTCGCAGTATTAATTATACTGCCGGACCGGCAATCGCACAAACTGTTGTCGTCATACTTTTTATTATCGAACATAAAGTAGGCGGTATGACATGGATACAGGCCATTTTAGGGCCTGGATTGGGAGCTATCCTTTTCGGCCTCGCCGCCCTTAAAACCAAAGGACTCGCGCTGCCAATCGGTATTCACTCAGCGTGGAATTTTGGCCAATGGATAATGGGTTTTAAAAACGACACCGGTTTATTCAGAGTTATTACCGAAAAGGGCCACGAAACTATTGTCATGTACCTCGGCTGGGTAGGTTATATCCTGGCTACAGGCATTGCGATTTTGGTAGTTTACAGATCAAAAGTGGTTAATTAAGTTGAATGGTTAGATTTTAAGTTAAGCGGTTGACTAGTTTAATCAACTCAATCAACCGCTTAACCACTCCACTTAATCAACCAACGCATAATGAGCTGAAAATTAATTGATTATATAAAATAAAATCTTTAGCTTTAATAAAAAACCTAAAGAGATGAAACTTTCAACTTACGCAATCATTATTACGATTCTGGCATGGGGCTTTGGTCTTGCCTTCGTATTTATCCCGGTTAAATTAATGGCGTTTTACGGTGTCCAACTGGATGTTAGCGGCATTGGGCTGGCGCGTTATTTTGGGTGTTCTAATTTATTTATCGGCATGATATTCTGGTCGTACAGCAGTGTTTCGCCTGCGGCAAAATCATGGCCCAAATTGCTGTTATTATCGATTTTTTATGATATCATGCAGTTAGCCGTGACCCTATCAATAATTTTTGAAGGAGGAGCAAACGGCAATGTCTGGTCTACAGTCGTATTATTTGCATTGTTGGCTTTGGGCGGTGTGTACTATATCGGGGTGTGTAATAAAGCCAGTGCACAAGTAGCGGTCTGAGCTAAATGGCTGTCTGAGTTAAATGGTTGAGTGGTTAAGTGGTTGATTAAGTTGGTAAACCAATCAACCACTTAACTTAATCAATCCAATCAACTATGCCATCAACCCAATAATTGACTCCACCTGACCCTGATGCCGCTGTATATGGAAACGAAGAAACTCCAATCGTTGATGAAAATCCATAGCGCCCGAAATAGGGTGTGGGTGGGCCTGCAAGCGCAATTCATCATCCTGAATATCGTTGCCAAAGGCTTCTAATACTTGTTGAAGGTTTGATAATGAAGACTTCCAGAAGGCAAGCGTTCCGCCAAGCCGGGGCGCTGCAACTGCAGGTACCTGTTCTTTTTCCTTCCAGGTTTCGGCAATTATTTTTTCAATACTCCAGTCTTTATGTGCTGATTCATAAGTGCGTTCCGCTGTTCCGTTACGGATGGCGTATAGTATTTTCCACATGCCGTAAATAGCGCCTTGTTCGGCCCAAAATAAATGCTCTGTGGTATCAACCATACACCATTGACCCTCTGCGGGCCTAACAGACGCATAGGGCTCATTTATATTTTCAATAAGCGAAATGTACGAATTTCGGGCCGTGGCAACTTCGCTG
Source organism: Mucilaginibacter sp. (assembly GCA_019235595.1). GTDB lineage: Bacteria > Bacteroidota > Bacteroidia > Sphingobacteriales > Sphingobacteriaceae > Mucilaginibacter. Next base: position 17,290 of record JAFAKI010000426.1, read on the forward strand.
ATTAATTGTGATACTTTACCGTTGTTGGTCATAATGTCAGGGGTTATTTAGGATAAGATCAGTTGTTAATACAGATGTGAATGTAAATATAAATATTTGACATTCAATTGGTTTTATTACCACTCTCATTATCGCTCGCAGAGTGGACTCACCCCTGCCCCTCTCTTCGCCTTTGGAGGAAAGAGGGGTTTTAAAAAACAAAAAAATACCCCTCTTTACTGCTTGCAGTAGAGGGGTGAGTCCCCTGCTGTTTGCTTAAGTTAATGGCATCGCCCGCCAGTACAATTGCATCCGCCTGGTAAAGTGTCCTTACTTGAACGGCGCCAATATACCGTGCGGAATACAAATATGGAATCGATCATTTAATGGTACTAAACTTCTCTTTTGTGGTATTTTATTAATATTCGTTTTTGCTTTCAACTTATTAGCCCTATTTTCGTAAAAGGCAATTATGCCAATTGCCGGGAAACATTATCGTTTAATTGTAGTGGGGTTTATGGCAAACATTTGAAACGGAGATAATGAGTCCATGGAGTACATTAGATGCATTAATCGGTACAAATGCATTTATAGAAGACATTTTTCACGAATTGCCCGTCGGCATCGCGGTCAGCAAACTTGGCGACGACCGCTTTGTATATGCTAATGCCCGTTTTAGCGAGGTAATTGGCTGGCCACAGTACGAACTCACCGACAAGCAAGCACTTCTTCATAAAATTTTTCCCAACGACGAGCTTCGTCAGGTTATAGTTGCCAAAATGCAGGAGGACCTGAAAACCGGCGTCCCGTCGCGTATGGTGTGGCGCGGCCTCGAGATAGCAACCAGCACCGGCGAGAAGCGGTTTATAAACATCAAAACCATCCTGGTTAGCGGTAAAGACTACATAATCTCAACTGTTATGGATGTGACGGATGAGGTGATGAAATCAAAGGCGCTTGAAAATGCCCGTAATGATCTGAAGAAAATAATGGATTCGTCGGTGGATATGATCTTCGCAATTGATACAGATGATATTGTTGTGAGTGTTAACGCCGCATCTGAAAGCATACTGGGTTACAAACCGGAGGAGATGATCGGCAAACCCTTGTTCGACTTTATCTACCCGCCGGATAAGGAAAGAAGTGTTCAGGTGGCCAATAATGTAAAAACGGGGCAGAAGGTAACCAACATTGAAAATCATTATGTACACAAAAATGGTTCGCTGGTGCCCTTGCATTGGTCGGCCGTTGGCAACCCGGCCGAAAAGATACGCTACGGCATTGCACGAGACGCTACCGAAATAAAGAAAAGCAAAGCCGCCATTATCGAATCAGAAAAGTTATACCGCTATTTGTTCGACAACAATCCTGTTCCTATTGCTATCTGGGATTTCGAAACACAGCAGTTTATCGATTGCAACGAGGAGGCAGCCCGAAAATATGGTTACACAAAAGAAGAATTTCTGCAGCTGAGCATCCGCGATATACGTCCGGCTGAGGACTGGCCGCTTATTGATCAATTCACCCAGTCGGAGCAGGCTTATGCGGAAAGCCGTCCCCAGCTAGGGCGGCATATTAAAAAAAATGGCGAGCTGATGTATATGAATATACAGGGCGAAGTCATCAATTACAATGGCCGTCGTGCATCTGTTGTTATTGCACAGGATATTACCGAAACAAGATATTACCAGGAGCTTGACACGCTTGAGAAACAGGTGCTGGAGTACAGTGCGCGTAACGAAAAACCGTTGTGCGAGATCATCAATTTTTATTTGCTCGGGATAGAGGCTCTTCATAAAGGAATCCGCTGCTCGGTGCTTGAAAACCGACGGGATAAATTATTTGGCGTTGCGGCCCCTTCCTTACCGCCCGAATTTTGGGAGTTTCCGGAAGGATTGCCGATTGCTGACCAAAATGGCACCTGCGGAACGGCCGCTTATTTAAAAGAGAAGGTAATTGTTTGTAATATGGCCACAGCCCCTTGCCTGCAAGCCTTTCGCGACGTCGTTGCCCGGTACCCGATGAAGAGCTGCTGGTCGTACCCCGTAATCGACAGCAAAAACGAGGTGCTGGCTACCTTTGCTATGTATTGCAACGATGAACGGGAGCCTTCAAAGCAGGAAGAAAACACGATTGAAAGAGCTACTCATCTTTTACACATCATACTGGAGAACTACCGACGTCACCGCGATATCCAGGTGAGCAACGAGCGTTTTGAATATGTGATGGAGGCCACTTTTGATGTAATATGGGACTGGAACCTGGAGACAAATGGCGTATATTACTCTAATAACATGCGTAAGCTGTTTGGGCACCGTTCAGGAACCAGTTATGACAATCTGCCCTTTTTCTCTGAAAATGTTCATCCTGATGACCGCGAACGCGTTGTTTTATATCCCGACCAGGTGAAATATGGCGCCTTCGTGCATTGGACACAGGAGTACCGTTTCAGGAGGGCAAATGGCGAATACGCGCATATCTTGGATCGAGGGATCGTAATACGTGATGAGAATGGCGTTGGCAAACGCATGATAGGCGCAATGCAGGATATCACCACCCTGAAAAAGCAGCACGAACGTTTAACCGAGATCGCCCTGATCAACTCGCACGAGATACGCAAGCCCGTAGCTACCATTTTAGGCCTGGTACAATTGTTTAAAGACGTTAAGAATCAAAACCCTGACCGGCAATTGCTGGAACACCTTGAATCGGCAACGAAACAGCTGGATGATGTGATCAAACGGATTATAAATAAGACGGAAGATTTGTAGGGCGTATAGCCATAAAAAAACCTCTCTTTTTAAGGAGAGGTTTTTTTAT
>JAFAKI010000152.1 GCA_019235595.1 Mucilaginibacter sp.
TTTAAAGAACCAGCCAACGGTTAAGCAGGCAGCCATTGATGAAGCTATAAACGAACGAAACATCAATATTAGTCTTTCAGCATGGTTGCCGCAGGTAAGCGGATCAGGATTGTATGATTATTATTTTAAGGGTCAACCACTGGTGCCGTCAACTGGTTCCACAAGTTCATCAAGTACTGGTCGCATAAATAATCTGTCGACTCTTGGATTGCAGGCCAACCAGGTGATCTATAACAACGATGTGCTACAGGCAGCCAAAGCAGCCAAATACTCACGTTTATATTATAAACAAAACACTACCAGCAGCCAGATTAATGTGGTATCCGATGTGAGCAAGGCGTTTTTCGACGTCTTATTGTCACAAAAACAGCTGGATATTTTAAACGAAGATATAGTAAGGCTGCAAAGAAGTTTAAAGGATGCCTATTCTCAATATAGCGCCGGGGTGGTTGATAAGACTGATTATAAACAAGCTACCATCGCGTTAAACAATTCGCTGGCTTCGCGTAAGCAAACCGAAGAGGCGATAAAAGGTAAAATTGCTTACCTGAAGCAGATCATGGGACTTGGTGCCGAAAGTAAACTGACACTATCTTATGACTCTGCGCGGTTTGAAACAGAGGCTATTGCCGATACTAATCAAAAACTGGATTATAACAACCGTATAGAATACCAATTATTACAGACTCAAAAAAGCCTGCAGAATGTAAATGTGAACTATTATAAATGGGGGTTCCTGCCGTCGTTGTCTGCTACGGGTGTTTATAATTTGAATTATTTCAGCGATAGTTTCTCGACGCTTTACAACAAATCATTCCCAAATGCCTATGCGGGGTTAACACTTAATCTGCCAATCTTTCAGGGCAATAAGCGACTGCAAAATTTAAGTAAAGCCCGTTTGGAGGTAGACAGGACCGATCTGGATATCGCTAATTCAAAAAATACAATTAATACGGAATATGTCCAGGCGCTTGCAAGCTATAAAAGCAATTATACCAATTGGCAGTTTCTGAAACAGAATGTAAGCCTTGCAAAGGATGTGTACCATGTGGTGAGTTTGCAGTATAGGGAGGGGATCAAAATATACCTTGATGTGATTGTTGCCCAATCAGACCTGAGGACAGCGGAGTTGAACTACTACAATGCATTATTCCAGGTGTTGTCCAGTAAAATTGATCTGCAAAAGGCATTAGGAGTCTTAACCGTACAACAAAATTAAATTTTAAATTGAACCTCATTTATATATCACCGATGAAGCATAAATACATATACCAGGCAGGTTTAATAGTACTATCAACTATATCAGCATGCAAGGCCCCATCTAACCAAAATGCACCCTTGCCACCAACGCCGGTTAGTGTTGCGGAAGCCAGGAAAGCCGATGCCATCTATTACGACCAATTCCAGGGAACAGTTGTCGCACTGAATTCTGTTGAGTTACGCAGCCAGGTGGCAGGTTTTATTACAGGTATATTTTTTAAAGAGGGGGAGGTTGTACAGAAGGGTAAAGAGCTTTATGAGATAGACCGTCGTAAATATGTGGCTGCGTATGACCAGGCCGTAGCCAATGCGTCAAGTGCAGAGGCGAACCTGGTAAAGGCTCAAAAAGATATTGACCGTTACAATTATCTTCAAAAGGAGGATGCGGTTGCCAGGCAAACCGTCGATCAGGCGCAGGCAGCATATGAGTCTGCAAAAAGCCAGGTGGCAGTAGCAAAGGCTGGGGTATTATTAGCTAAAACGGACCTTTCGTATTCAATAATTACAGCGCCGTTTACAGGTAGGATCGGTATTTCTCAGGTAAAATTAGGTGCACAGGTTACCCCAGGTACCACTTTATTAAATACAATTTCCAGCGAAAACCCAATTGGGGTTGATTTTGTGATTAGCGAGCAGGATATAGACCGTTTTTATGGCCTTCAGAAAAAAACTACTGATTCTACTTTCAAATTGCAATTATCTGATGGGGTCACCACTTACAATAAGCCGGGTAAAATACTGGCGATTGACAGAGGGGTAAATAACCAAACCGGTACTATTAAGGTGAGGGCAGAATTTTCAAACGAAAAAAATGAATTGAAAGATGGGATGAGCTGTGTGGTAAGAGTACTTAATTCGGCTTCTGGACAAAGGGTGCTTATTCCCAATAAGGCCTTAATTGAGCAAATGGGTGAGTTCTTTGTATTTGTAAGCCAGGATACTATTGCCAAACAGTATAAAGTGCAATTAGGACCGCGTGTCGGAAGCGATATAATTGTATTATCGGGTGTTAATGCGGGCGATAAGATTATAACCGACGGTTTCCAGCGCCTGCGCGATGGCGGTAAAATAACTTTGGGGAATCCTTCCGGAGCACAGGGCGGTACCGGGGCTCAGGGAACAAAAGGTCAGCCAAAACAAGGGAAATAACCAGGGCTTTTTCTAGAAACAACAAAGAATGATTGCAGAAACCTTTATAAAACGACCTGTTACCGCCATAGTTATTTCGGTGGTAATAGTCGCGGTGGGTATATTGTCTATAACCAACTTGGCTATAGGCCAGTATCCGGAAATTACGCCGCCGACTGTTAATATCTCCACAACTTATACCGGTGCCGATGCACAAACGGTTGAACAAACAGTTGCTACTCCCATTGAAGTTCAGGTAAACGGCACGCCGGGCATGACTTATCTGCAAAGCAACAGCGCCAGCAACGGCCAGATGAGCATGACGGTTAACTTTGAAGTAGGTACCGATATTAATGTGGCGGCGTTAGACGTACAAAACCGTGTAGGTATTGCAACGCCAACATTGCCCCAGGACGTACAGCGCATTGGTATAGTTACCCGTAAACGTAACCCCAGTATTTTGATGCTGGTAGCCATTTTTGCTCCAAAAGGAAGTCATACAGTACCATTCCTTGACAACTATAGCAACGTTTATGTACGCGATGCACTTTTACGGGCCAAAGGCGTGGGCGACGTAATTAACAGGGCTGACGATTTTAGTATGCGTATCTGGCTTAAGCCGGATAAGCTCGCTGCACTGGGCATAACGGCCAATGATGTGACCACAGCCATCCAGGAACAGAACGCGCAGATTGCAGCTGGGGCCGTGGGTTCTACACCACAGGAGAAGGCACAAAGTTTTGAATACACCATTCTTGTAAATGGAAGGCTAAAAACCCCACAAGAATTTGAGAATATTATTGTAAAGACTCAGCCCGGCAACGGGGCAATAGTGCATTTGAAAGATGTAGCCCGCGTGGAGCTTGGTAAATTCAATTATGCGGGTAACTCATTTGTTGATAATAAGAGAGCCGCTTACCTGTTAATTTACCAGGCGCCCAACAGTAATGCAATTCAAACCGCAGAGAACGTGGTTAAGACAATGGAAGAGCTTAAGAAGTCGTTTCCTACAGACGTTGACTATGTTGTTCCGTTTGAAGCGGTTACCGTTGTAAAGGTGTCTGTACATGAGGTGATAGTTACCCTTTTGATTGCCTTGACACTTGTGATCTTTGTAGTGTTCCTATTCCTGCAAAGCTGGCGAACAACACTCATTCCGGTTCTGGCCATCCCGGTATCAATCATAGGGACATTCATATTTTTTATACCATTGAATTTTACCATCAATACGTTAACGCTTTTCGGCTTTGTGCTGGCCATTGGTATTGTGGTGGATGACGCTATCGTGGTTGTCGAAGCCGTTCAGCATTATATGGACGAGGAAGGTATGTCGGCAAAGGAAGCTACTTCTCACGCCATGCAGGACATTTCGGCACCTGTAATTGCCATTGCACTCATTCTGGCTGCGGTGTTTGTACCAGTAGGTTTTATCCCGGGTATTGTGGGCAGGCTTTACCAGCAGTTTGCCATAACGATTGCTATATCTGTATTGATTTCGGCCTTTGTTGCACTTTCATTAACACCCGCTTTGTGCACGCTGCTATTACGCCCGCGCAAGCTGGATGAAAACTCAAAAGGTTTAGATAAGCTCTTCTTCAAATTTAATGAATGGTTTGGTAGGGTAACGGGCAGATATAGAAACGCTGTAGATAAGAGCATCAAGAATTCCAAGTTTGTGGTGATCATGCTGATTTGTATCGTTGTTGGAACAATTCTATTATTCAAGAACAAACCTACCGGCTTTATACCGACCGAGGACGAAGGGCGTATTTATATCACTTACGACTTGCCGGAAGCATCGTCAACACAGCGAAGTGTTTCGCGTTTGCACGAGATGATGAGTTTATTGGATAGTATTCCCGAGGTGGGACATTACGCTGCGCTAGGGGGACTGAACGTGGTAAGTTTTGCGAATAAATCTAACAGCGGAACCATATTCGTTCAGCTGAAGCCCTGGGATGACCGTAAATTAACATCAGAACAACTTGTTGGGGTTATACAGAAAAAAATGGCCAGGTTTAAGGAGGCCACTGTCGTGGTGATCCGTCCGCCGGCCGTGCCCGGTTTGGGAACTACAGCTGGTTTTTCATTTATACTTGAACAACGACAGGCGGGAGGGGACATTAATGCATTTGAAAAAACACTTCAGAATTTCCTGGCTGAGTTAAGAAAGCGAAAGGAAATATCGAGGGCATTCTCATTTTTCACCGCTCGAACGCCGGCATATCGATTAACGATTGATCGTGAAAAAGCTAAGCGTTTAGGTGTGTCTATCGCTAATATCAACTCGGCCCTGCAAACCTATATGGGTAGTTATTTTGTAAACGATTTTACCATTTATGGGCGTAATTTTCACGTGGTAGTTCAGGCAGATACCAATTACCGTACTGATATTTCAAGTCTGGGCCAATATTTTGTTCGGAACCAGGACGGGCAAATGGTTCCGTTGAGTACAGTTACTTCTTACAAATTGATCGAAAACGCACCATTAATATCGCACTATAATCTTTTCAGATCGGCGGAGATTGACGGTAGTTCGGCCGAAGGGTTCAGCAGTGGCGATGCAATTAAGGCTCTGCAAGACGTGGCGGCCAAAACTTTACCAGAAGGGTATGGTTATGAATTCTCAGGTTTAAGTCGCGAAGAAATTTTATCAGGATCGAAGACTGTGTACATCTTTATGTTGTCTATCGGATTCGTATTCCTGTTCCTTGCAGCGCTATATGAAAGCTGGTCGGTACCATTTTCCGTATTGCTGGCTGTACCCCTTGGGGCATTCGGTGCGATATTATCCTTAAAGCTCCATCCGGGCCTCGACAATAATATATACGCGCAGATCGGTTTGATCACATTGATCGGTTTGGCCGCCAAGAATGCGATCTTGATAGTGGAGTTTGCCAAAGAACGTGTGGATAGAGGAATGGAATTAGAAAAAGCGACGCTTGAGGCGGTGCGCTTACGTTTGCGCCCAATTATTATGACGTCTATGGCATTTATATTGGGCGTGGGCCCCTTGTTGGTGGCATCTGGCGCGGGCGCACAAGCAAGGCAAACGATAGGTTGGACAGTGTTTGGAGGTATGCTTGCGGCTACTTCGCTGGCGATATTTATAGTACCGGTTTTGTTTTACCTGATCACAAGAGCAGCGTACGGAAAGAAGCAGCTAGCAGAATTACAGAAACATTATAAACCCGACCCCGACCGGGACGCAGAGGTATAATCGAAAGCCCGGTTGACCGGGCTTTCGCATTTTATGCCTTTCTATGAAAATGCCTTGCAATTAGGGCACAAAACCTCTACAATACAGTACAGAGAGGATTTTTCATTTTCGAAACATGAAAAAAATATTAATCAATATTTAATTTTTCGCGATTTTATACTTGCTTCCAAAAAATACTGTTGTACAATAACTTAACATATTAACATTTGTTAATAATATTTCTTAATAACTTTCGTTCCTTCCCATAAATACCCCCATAAATCATAATGGCAACATATTTGTTTTAGGGGCAATTACATAAACCATTTATTTATTAACCAAACACAACAACTATGAAAAAGGTAATTAAATTGATGGCTATTGGTGTAGCGACCGTAGCTATATTTTTCACTACAAATGTAAAGGCTCAGACAACCCCGCCGAGCGCATGGCGTTTAGGTATCGGTGTTGAAGGCGGCATACCAACAGGGAACATTCATACTACGGAAGGATGGGATTTGGGTGGTACAGCACGTTTGCAATACGGCCTTGATAAAAATGTAGCTGTAATGCTTACTTCAGGATATTACAATTTATTTGGCAAGGACTATACAGCCACGATAGTTAATGGCAATAGTGTGACTACTGTTACGGCTAAAGGCCCCAATTTTGGAATAATTCCGGTAAAGGCAGGTGCCAAAATATTTTTTAATTCGCCAATTTACATTAGCGGTGAGGCCGGTGCCGGGTTTGAAACTATTTCAGGCGGAAGCACCAAACTGCTTTTGTCTCCAGGTTTAGGTTGGGCCAATAAATCATGGGACATTGGCGCACGTTATGAAAACTTCTCAAGTGCGGGCTTTAGTAACGTTTACGGCCTTGTTAACTTGCGTGTAGCCTACGGCTTTACCTTGTAAATAATTTTACTCTAAATACAAAGCCCTCTACGATATCGTAAAGGGCTTTCTTATTTCTATTTAGCTGTTTCTTAGCTCAGTTTTGCTAAGGCAGCTTTTATTCTTTTCATGGCCTCAACCAGTTTATCTTCAGCAGCGGCGTAAGATATACGGATCGATTTCGGGTCGCCAAATGAATCGCCACCTACAGTTGCCACGTGTGCTTCTTCCAGCAAGAATATGCTTAATTCATCAGCATCTTTAATAGTTTGGCCATTGTAGCTTTTACCAAAGAATGCAGTCACGTTAGGGAAGAAATAAAATGCGCCATCAGGCAGGTTTACGTTGATGCCCGGGATATCCTTTAACAAACCATAAACCAGGTCGCGGCGTTTTCTGAATTGCTCACGCATTTTCAGAACGCTTTCTAAACCACCTTCGCTTGCAGCAACACCAGCTTTTTGGGTGATAGAGCAGGTCCCAGAAGTAATTTGTCCTTGCATTTTATCGCAGGCGGCTGCAATTTCTTTGTTCGAAGCGGTATAACCAATTCTCCAGCCGGTCATCGCAAATGCTTTTGAAAAGCCATTGATGATAATAACGCGGTCTTTAATGCTGGCGAATTGGGCGATCGACTCGTGCTTGTCAACAAAGTTTATGTGCTCGTATATCTCGTCAGACAGGATATAAACATTTGGATGTTTCTCGAATACTTCAGCCAAGCCTTCTAGCTCTGCTTTGCTGTAAACGCTACCTGTAGGGTTACAAGGAGACGAGAACATGAATAATTTTGTTTTTGGAGTAATAGCGGCTTCCAGTTGTTCAGGAGTTATTTTGAATTCTGTTTCAACGGTGGTATCAATAAATACACTTTTACCTTCCGCTAATTTTACCACTTCAGAATAAGACACCCAGTAAGGAGTGGGGATAATTACTTCTTCACCCGGGTTAACTAAGCAAAGCACAGCGTTAGCAATAGCCTGTTTAGCACCTGTAGAAACAACGATCTGGCTAAAATCATAATCTAATCCGTTTTCGTTCTTAAGTTTAGCAGCGATCGCCTTTCGCAGTTCAGGGTAACCTGATACCGGGGTGTAATAGGTGAAATTTTCATCCATAGCCTTCTTAGCTGCTTCCTTCACGTATTCAGGAGTATGAAAATCCGGTTCGCCAAAACTAAGGCTGATCACATCAACACCTTTGGCAGCAAGCTCACGGCCTAATTTGGCCATTTTGATGGTTGCCGACTCCGCAAGGTTGTTGATTCTGTTACTTAATGCGCTCATAATTACTTGTTTTTATTCCGGGCGCAAATATAGGAAAAGTCTTTAGTCGTAAGTTGTGAGTCTTAAGTCATTTTCCATTTTTGCATTTTTAACAATTTTAAAGACTTAAAGCTCGGTTTTTTTGCGAATTTTTAATTTCGGAAATATTGACTCAAGACTTGTGACTATTGACTTAAGACTTCAAAATGTTATTCCTAAATTTGCGCGCAAATCCTGAATATTTTGCAAGAACAACGACGGATCATACTCATATCGCTGGTTACAGGCACTATCCTGATGATGGCGAAATTTGGAGCTTATTTTTTGACCGCCTCCAATTTTGTACTAACCGATGCCGCCGAAAGCATCGTCAATGTCCTGGCCAGTTCATTCGCTTTTTTTAGCATCTACCTGGCTTCACAACCACGTGACGCCAATCACCCTTACGGGCATGGTAAAGTGGAGTATTTTTCAGTGTTTATTGAAGGCGCTCTGATAGGTATAGCAGCTATCACAATTATCATCAAGGCGGTTTATGGATTGTTTTATCCGAATAATATCCATTCGCTATTAACCGGTGCAGCCATTATTGGTATAACAGGGTTAATTAACGGAGTATTGGGGTATTATATGATCAGCAAGGGTAAATCTATTCCCTCTATGACTATTGAGGCTGATGGTAGGCATTTGCTTACCGACATGTTTACTAGTGGGGCGTTGGTTGTTGGTTTATCACTTATTCATTTTACCAAGATATTGTGGCTCGATAGCGCTTTATCTATTATAGTTGCCCTTTATATTTTATACAGCAGCTACAAACTGGTGCGTAGGTCAGTTTCAGGTTTGATGGACGAGGCGGATTTTGATATGGTGACTAAGGTAATTGCTGTGTTAAATGCGAAACGACGTGATCCCTGGATCGATATACACAACTTTCGCGCACAGAAATATGGCAATGATCTGCATATTGATTGTCACCTGACATTGCCCAACTACCTTGATCTTATCCAGGTACACGATGAAGTAAAGAAGGTGGATGAACTGATCAATAAAAATGTGACCAAGACAGAGTTGTTTATTCATACCGACCCTTGTGTGCCCAAATGCTGTCGTTATTGCCGTATGCCTGACTGCCCTATACGGTCGGAGGCAAAAACGGAAGACATAACCTGGACGCTTGATAATGTGATCCGAAACAAAAAACATTTCGAATAATGTATCCATTTAATGTACGCGTATACGGCTTGCTGATCAATGATCGCAATGAAATCCTCATTACTGATGAACAGGAATTTGGTATGCGATTTACTAAATTTCCAGGCGGTGGTTTAGAGTATGGTGAAGGATTAATCGACGGTTTAAAACGTGAATTTGTTGAAGAATGCGATGTTGAAATAGACGTACTGAGTCATTTTTATACTACCGATTTTTACATCAAATCAGCGTTTAACGATTCCCAGATGATCAGTGTCTACTACACGGTTAAAAATGTCACGCCGTTGAATTTATCTTTTAAAACAACCCCTTTTGACTTTGATGGAGAAGGTGAAGTGTTGCAATCTTTCCGATGGGTCAATGTGGATGATATTCGTCCAGAGGATGTAACATTCCCTATTGATCAGCATGTAGTAAAGCTTTTAATAAATAACAGATGAATTTGGTAGAGAGAGATTTAAAAGTAATATGGCATCCATATACGCAAATGAAAACGGCATTACCGCCGGTGCCAATAGTACGCGGTGAGGGCGCTTGTTTGTACGACGAGAACGGCAAATGCTATATTGATGCTGTATCGTCGTGGTGGGTAAATATACACGGGCATGCACATCCTTACATCGCCCAAAAAGTTGCTGAGCAGCTCAATAAATTGGAGCATGTAATATTTGCCGGATTTACTCACCCCGCAGCAGTGGAACTGGCCGAACGTTTATTAGAGATACTTCCATCCAATCAGCAAAAAGCATTTTACTCGGATAATGGCTCGACGGCAGTTGAGGTGGCGATAAAAATGTGCCTGCAATACTGGCATAACAAGGGTGTCAATCGTACTAAAATACTAGCCTTTAACAACGCCTATCATGGTGATACGTTTGGAGCGATGGCCGTAAGTGGGCGAAGTGCCTTTACTGCCGCTTTTGATAATTTGTTATTCGAGGTGGAGTTTATCGATACGCCAAACGAATCAAACATCGAAAGTCTCAAATCTCACATCTCACGTCTCAAATCTAATCTGAGCTGTTTTATATTTGAGCCTTTAGTACAGGGTGCATCCGGAATGCTGATGTACGAAGCGAAATATTTGGATGAGTTGATGGCACATTGCCGAAAAGAAGGTGTTTTGCTGATCGCTGATGAAGTATTTACAGGTTTCGGGCGCACTGGAAAACCATTTGCAAGCGAACATGTATCGGTGCAACCGGATATTATGTGTTTTTCGAAAGGGCTCACCGGCGGTACCATGGCTTTAGGTTTGACCACCTGTACACAGCAAATATTTGATGCTTTCCTGTCAGATGATCGCCTCAAAACGCTGTTTCATGGACATTCCTACACGGCAAATCCTGTAGCCTGTTCAGCAGGGTTGGCTAGCCTCGATCTGTTTCTCGATCCATCTACTCAACAAAATATCGATCGTATTGTAAAAGCTCATGAACAATTTGCTTTGAAAATAAAGGATCACCCCAAGATCAGAACTACAAGGCAAACAGGTACGATATTGGCAATGGAGTGGGAAACCGGATCGGATACTTCGTATTTTAATTCGTTGCGGGATCGCCTTTATCAATACTTTTTAGATGCAGGGATCATTCTTCGGCCGTTGGGTAATATTATTTACATTTTACCTCCGTATTGCATCACCGACGATCAACTCAACTATATTTACGGCAAAATTGAAAGAGCTCTTGAGGAAATATAGCAATGGAATTCAATAAACTACTATCCACCATAATTAATAACGACCAACTGCACGCACGCTGGTTGA
>JAFAKI010000255.1 GCA_019235595.1 Mucilaginibacter sp.
ATGAACCCGTACCAGCTATTGCTAATAATCTAACCACAATCGCATCTCCGCAACTAAGCAAGATTGTTTACTGGCTTAATCAGAGAAGCATTAACCTATATGCAGAGCAATTGCTCAAAACCATTGCCTGGAAATTGGGGAAACAGCCGTCAACCGATAATAGTGTACAAGTTGAGCAGGATTTTTGGAAAGCCCGCGGTATCGACCCTAATTCGTTAAATGTAGTGGACGGCAGCGGCCTTTCTCCCGGTGACCGGGTGACCACCATGACCATGGCAACCATCCTCAAATCAGCTAAAGGCACCGACTGGTTTGCTGATTTTTATGAAAGTCTGCCGGTTTACAACAATATGAAGATGAAAAGCGGTAGTATATTGAATGTGCTTACTTACGCAGGTTATCAAACCCATAACAGTCGCGAGCTTTGCTTTTCAATTATGGTAAATAACTTTAATGGTTCGGGTAAAGGGATTAAGGAGAAGATGTTTAGGGTGCTTGATGAGTTGAAATAGAAATTATCTCGATAACCTTGCGCTCGTCTGTGACGAGTGCTTAAAGTGGATTGGCGATTGTATCGCGTCACAGACGCTTGACCAGGTTAAGCACTCGTCACAGACGAGCGCAAGAAATAAACAACATACCTCAAATGATCCCATACAACGCGCCACCCTTCTCCCCCATTTTATCCACTGTTCGTTCAACCGCCGGATCTTTCTCCAACACCGGTGCATGATGCGGTTTAATACGTGCATCGATAATCAGTGGACCGTTACAACCCCAGTGCTTATGCTCGGTAAAGCTATCGATGCCATAAATATCATGTGATGGGTTGCTGCGGGTAAAGGTTACCCACACAAAGTTATTGATGCTTTGAGCAGTAAAATCTGCATCATCACATAATACCAGCAATGGCAAGCTATCTAAATCAGCATCCCGTAAATGTTCATCCAAAATCTCCAATACAATGGGCAGATCGCTGTTCTTGATATTCTTCGGAACCTCAATGGCGAGAACGCCGGGCATTACCATTTTAAACTTCTCAAACGGCAGAGGCAATGCAAATCCGGCAGGCAATTCGCTCCACAATTCCCTTCTGACTGCTCCTGCTACTGCCACTGCTACCTTACTTCCTGAGTTAAGCCCGCTGCCGCTGTAATCAAGGGTATCAATAGTGGTTTTTGTATAAAAGTGCAGATCGCGGGTAAGATCGATGCGCTGCAGCACATGCTTCAGGAAGCCGCCGATATCGTTCACGCTCAGGCCTGGGTCGTCTTCTTTAGCTACAATAAATAAGTATTTAGCCAGGCTTAATTGCCCTTTTCCTAATATCTGATTGGCAATGGTGAGTATCTCCTGAGGCTTTCGCTCATCTAAATAGGGTGTATAACGTTCGCTACCTATCGCGAACAAAAGAGGATGCACACCAGCCGCATCCACTGCATTAACGGCATGCAGACCGGGTATCTCTTTAGGGATTGCTGCCCCTGTAATCTCATGGATCAACGCACCAAAGCTGGTATCTTCCTGCGGCGGTCGGCCAACAACAGTAAACGACCAGATCGCATCCCGGCGATGGTACACATTGTGCACTTTCATCAGCGGGAAAGGGTGTTTCAAGCTATAATAACCCAGGTGGTCACCAAAAGGGCCTTCGGGTTTATTATCGTGAGGCATTACTGTTCCGGTGATAACAAAGTCAGCGTCTGCTGAAATGCAAAATCCTTCATCATCATAAAAATACCGGAAACGTCGTTTGCCCAATGCCCCTGCAAAAGTCATTTCTGATAAGCCTTCCGGTAAGGGCATCACAGCTGCTACGGGGTGTGACGGTGGTCCGCCTACAAATATGCTCACCTTCAAAGGCTGACCTTTCGCGTTGGCTTTAGTTTGATGTACGCCTATGCCCCTATGAATCTGGTAGTGTAAACCAATCTCTTTATCACCGATATAATCGTTGCCAGCCAACTGAATACGATACATACCCAGGTTGGCATCCATAATTCCCGGTTTATCGGTATCTTCGGTATACACCTGCGGCATGGTGATAAAAGGTCCGCCATCCTTAGGCCAGTTTACTATTTGCGGCAAATCACTTATACGCGCTTTTCCAAAACTGACTGGAGAATTACCACTAACCCTCTTAGGCAATGCTGAAAAAGCAGTCAAACCTACGTGCGCATATTTAAAAGGATGTTTAATTGCCTTGATCGGATTGTTCTTCAGCTCAACCAACGTTTTCACCTGCTCCAGTGTATCCCTGAAAATAAAACGGGAACGCTCCAACGTCCCGAATAAATTGGAAACTGCAGGGAATTTGCTACCCTTTACATTCTCGAAAAGGATTGCCGGGCCCTGATGTTCAAATACCCGCAAATGGACAGCCGCCATTTGCAGGTAAGGGTCAACCTCATCTTTTATTCGTATTAAATGACCGTTTTCTTCAAGATCGGCAATGCAGGCTTGTAAACTTGGGTAACCCATTGGCAGGTGGAATAGTTAATTGCCAAAAGTAACCAAAAAATGAAGCTTTAAGCTATATCAATCTCCTTATCCAGGTAAACGTCCTGTATGGTATGCAGAAAATCTACGCCTTCTTTAAACGGACGCTGAAATGCTCTTCTGCCCAGAATAAGCCCTGTACCACCGGCGCGTTTGTTCACTACCGCGTGTTTTACAGAGTCTGCCAGGTCCGATGCTCCTTTTGACTCACCGCCTGAGTTGATCAACCCTGCCCTGCCCATATAGCAGTTAGCTAATTGGTAGCGGCAGAGATCTATCGGATGATCAGTCGCCAGTTTGCTGTACATAAGCGGGTCGCTTTTTGAGAAATTGATGGCGGTAAACCCACCGTTTACATCAGCCATTTTTTGCTTAATAATATCAGCCTGGATGGTTACCCCGATATGGTTGGCCTGTCCGGTAACATCGGCTGAGGTCTCGTAATTTACGCCATCTTTTTTGAAGGCATTGTTACGGGTGTAGCACCACAACACGGTAGCCATACCCATCGAGTGTGCTTCTTCAAACGCCTGGGCAACTTCAACAATCTGCCTGTCCGAATCCTCAGATCCAAAATAAATTGTCGCGCCTACTGCTGCCGCTCCTAAATTCCAGGCATCTTCTACCGAGCCAAACATCACCTGTTTATATTTAGTGGGATAAGTCAGCAATTCATTATGATTCAATTTTACCAAAAAAGGAATCTTATGTGCATATTTTCTCGACATCATGGCCAGGTTGCCAAAAGTGGTCGCCACCGCATTGCAATTCCCCTCAATAGCCAGTTTAACGATGTTTTCCGGATCAAAATAAAGCGGATCTTTTGCAAAAGACGCCCCGGCAGTGTGCTCTATGCCCTGATCAACAGGCAGGATAGATAGATACCCGGTATTTGCTAAACGGCCATGACTATACATAGCTTGCAGATTGCGCAAAACCTGTGTATTGCGGTTAGTCTGAGCAAAAACCTTGTCCACAAAATCGGGTGAAGGTAAATGCAGTTGATCTTTTGAAAATGTTTTGCATTTATGGGTAAGCAGGTCTTTTGCCTGGTCGCCCAGCAGGTCGGTAATTTTTTTTGATGCCATAACGTAGGTATTGTAATTGTTTGCAAATTACGGTATGTTCTTGCTATTCGGGATATTTTTTTACGAATTATCGGCCGCCGGAAAACAATTGCTACCTTTGCAGCTCTCACTAATTCTGTCCACCCATGTCGGTAATAGTATTTACTGTTATTCTATTGCTCGGTTCTTATTTTGCCGGTCTTCTTGGTTCGCTTACGGGTTTGGGCGGCGGTTTTATTATTATTCCTTTGCTCACACTTTTGCTCCGGGTTGATATTCATTATGCTATCGGCGCCTCATTGGTGTCGGTTATTGCTACATCCTCCGGGTCAGCTGCGGCTTATGTAAAAGAGGGCATCACTAATATCAGACTGGGTATGTTCCTGGAGATTGCCACCACCGCCGGCGCGTTTACGGGCGCGATATTGGCTATTTATGTCCCCACGCATTATATCGCTATTTTGTTTGGGCTGATTCTTATTTTTTCGGCAATCATGTCGCTCCGCAACACGGTTGAACAGGTAGTTCATAAAGAAACATTTCTTTCAAAAAAATTGCGGCTTGGGGGCACCTACCCGGTAAACGGTGGCGTTGTGGAATATGGTGTAACCAACATTGCGGGCGGATTCTTTATGATGGTTTTTGCAGGCATAATTTCCGGCTTATTGGGCGTTGGCTCGGGCGCGTTAAAGGTAGTAGCAATGGACGGTATTATGCGGATACCTTTTAAAGTATCCACTACTACCAGCAATTTCATGATTGGTGTTACAGCAGCCGCCAGCGCGGTTGTTTACCTTCAGCGCGGATATATTCATCCCGGAATAGCAATGCCCGTAGTAATAGGCGTTTTGCTAGGCGCAATAAGCGGATCGAAAATATTGGTACATACCCCTTCGTCCAAATGGCTTCGCTGGGTTTTTGCAATTGTAGTTACGGTACTATCCATCCAAATGATCTATAATGGAATCAAAGGAAACATATAATTCTACTGTCCCCCTTGAGACTGAAAATCAGGAAAACAAATCTGGCAGTCTTAAAGACAAAGACATACAGACCATCATCGGCTGGATATTGAGGAGCGGCGTTGCCGTTTCAATGTTCCTGGTTATTATTGGCGGTATAGTATTTATATTCCGTCATGGTCAAAGTCTGTCCGATTATAAAACATTTAAAGGCGTGCCTGATTTTATCCGCAGCATCGGCGGAATTCTCAATGGCGTTATCACTTTCAGGGGTCAAGCTATTATTCAACTAGGAATTATTTTACTTATAGCCACCCCGGTAGTACGGGTTGCCTTTTCGGCAATCGGCTTTTTAATGGAAAAGGATTACCTATATATGGCTATTACTTTGATTGTATTGCTGATCATCATGGCAAGTATGCTTAGCGGCTATGCAGGATGAGTGTTACCGTTAATTTTCGGCGTTTCCGTTGAGCCGTTTTTGCTCTTCTGTAGTTTTGGTCTTTGTTTTTGCCGGTGTCGACCCAAAATGATAGGTAAACGTAGCCGTTACAAACCTTGATCCCACTTTATCTCTCGATAAAATATCCAACCCGTTAAATGTTGTGGTGTATTTATTAAAATAACTATTAAATACATCGCTAACCGCAAGCCTTATTGCCCCTTTGTTATTCAAAATTGAATATCGCAACCCAACGTTCGTCCAGGCTAAAAACTGGTACTGACTAATGATATAATAAGTAGGCGATTGATATTCATTTACCAACTGGGCACTCAATTTTGATGTCAGCTTAAAGTTCTGGTTAAGATTAATATTTGCATTGTTCGTATTCTTGCCAGGAACCTGGTAATTTTTGTAAACATAACGCTCATGCGATGCATCGATCTGCGCATCCAAATGCCACCATAAGGTTAAATCAATGGGCAAGCTAAACTCGATCACATACTGATAGCGTGTACCTAAATTCGCAACGGTGGTCACATACGAGCC
>JAFAKI010000314.1 GCA_019235595.1 Mucilaginibacter sp.
TCGTCAGCCCGCGAAACCGCCGCACGTGTTGCTGCTGGCGCTTTGGCAAAATTGATGCTGAAATCACAAGGAATCGAGATCGTGGCACATGTGAGCAGTGTGGGCAAGATTGATGCCCCTAATGTGGAGATCACCAATGCCCAAGAGTTTATTGATGCCCGCGAGCAAAATATCGTGCGGTGTGCTGACCCTGCAACAGCTGAAGAAATGATCACTTATATCGACTCCATCCGCAAGCAAGGCGACACCGTTGGCGGTAAGATTACTTGCTACGTTCAAAACTGTCCGGTTGGTCTTGGAGAACCTGTTTTTGACAAGTTGCACGCCGAACTAGGCAAAGCTATGCTAAGTATTAATGCCGTTCACGGTTTTGAATATGGTTCAGGCTTTGCAGGCAGTGAAATGCGTGGTTCAGAACATAACGATATCTTTATCAACCAGGGTGATCAAATCAAAACCATTACCAACTTCTCCGGTGGTATACAGGGCGGCATCAGCAATGGCATGCCTATTGAGTTTAAAGTAGCTTTTAAACCAGTGGCTACCATTATGCAAAGTCAGACTACGGTTGATAGCCAGGGCAATGCCGCCGAAATATCCGGAAAGGGTCGTCATGACCCTTGCGTAGTACCGCGTGCGGTGGTTATTGTTGAGGCAATGGCAGCGCTCGTTATCGCCGATCATTGGCTGAGGAACAGGAACTCCATTTTGAGCTGAAAGCAGAAAGACCAAAGCTGAAAGCCCTTCTCTGTCTGCAAGTAGAATGTCAAAAACATAATTGCCTTTAGCTTTCTGCCTTTAGCTTTCCGCTTTTAGCTAAATTTACGCGATGCTCTCCCGTACTATCCAATTATATAAAAACGCTTATAGTGGTTTGTCGGTAAATAGCTGGTACCTCTGCCTGGTGATGTTCATCAATCGCAGCGGTACCATGGTTATTCCCTTCATGACTATTTACTGCACCCAGAAACTGCACTTTACCGTGGAGCAAGCCGGCATTATTATGGGCTTATTTGGCGTCGGTTCAATTCTCGGGGCTTTCATCGGCGGTAAGGTTACGGATAAATACGGCTTCTATTACGTACAGGTTTTTGCCTTATTGGTCGGCGGTATCTTATTTGTCCTTTTAGGTTTTCAGCGAACGTTTATCTCAGTAGGCGTTTACTCCTTTATCCTAAGCGTTTGCAATGATGGTTTCCGGCCAGCTAATTCTACAGCTGTGGCCTATTACAGCACCGAACAAAATCGTACGCGCTCCAATTCGCTTAACCGCCTTGCTGTGAACCTCGGCTGGGCATTTGGCGGTTTTTTGGGTGGTACACTGGCACACATTAATTATCACTTATTGTTTTGGGTCGATGGCTGCACCAATATCCTTGCTGCGCTTATTCTATTGAAGCTTTTGCCATTCTCAAAAGTGACCAAACTGGCTAAAAACGTTGTGAACAATATTAGCGGCGTGTCTGCCTATCGTGATGTTATTTATCTGATATTCATCGGCTTGCTTATACTTTATGCCACTTGTTTCTTCCAGATATTTACGATGATGCCCTTGTTTTACAAAACGCAATGGCATTTTAACGAGCAATTTATCGGCGGCCTCATGGGCATTAACGGCTTGCTGATCGTTATTTTCGAGATGGTCCTTGTTCACAATCTCGATGGGAAAAAGCACCCGTTGAGATATATCTATAAGGGCATCATATTAGTAGGCGCAGGTTTTGTTTTATTGAACTTTTTACCTCCGCAATATTATTCAGCATACATCATTCTTCTGTTTATCACGTTGGGTGAAATGCTATCGATGCCTTTCATGAATTCGTTCTGGATCATGCGTACTAACGCCAACAACCGTGGCGAATATGCGGCATTGTATTCCATGGGCTGGTCGGCAGCGCAGATCATGTCACCCATTATCGGCGGACAAGTAATTACCTACGTCAGTTTTAACTTATTGTGGTGGATCACCGGGGCTATTTGTCTTGCGGCCTCCCTCGGTATTATATTGCTTTACCGGGCCGGCGTCAAAAAAGCAGTCGTGGTTCCTCTTGAAGAAACCGTATTTTAACCGAATGAAAAAAGCGCTAATACTTGATCTTGACAATACCATTTATCCCGTAAGTTCTATTTCGGAGAATCTGTTTGCTGATCTGTTTGCAATATTGGATCACTACGCAGAACTTATAAATGCAGATGATATGGATAAAGTAAATAAGATTAAGGATGAGATGACACGCAGGCCATTTCAGCATATTGCTGATGAATTCGACTTACATGATGAGGTGCGGAATAAAATGACCGACATGCTTCGTAATATGGCATATTCACAACCGATGAAGCCGTTTGATGATTATCGGCACGTGCGCTCTATTCCATTGGATAAATTTCTGGTAACGACAGGCTTTTCAAAACTGCAATGGAGTAAAGTAAGAATGCTGGGAATCGAAAATGATTTCAAACATATCCACATTGTCGATCCGGATGTAAGCCAGCAAACCAAGAAGAATGTTTTTGCTGAGATCATGCTAACGCATAACTATGCTCCAACCGATCTGCTTGTTATCGGCGACGATCCTGAATCGGAGATAAAAGCAGCTAAAGCTCTTGGCATTGAAACTTTTCTTTACGATCCGGCAAATAAGTATCCGCATGCTCTGGTCACTCTTCGCTCCAACAATTTACAGGAGGTGCAAAAATTGATCAACTAAAATTTAATTTTTTAATATCCTTGTAGTTACTAACAATTGCCCGGTATGGCGCATCATGTGCTCAGCAGCGTGAAATAATAAACCCTGTACAGTTGAAGGGACTTGCGCCCGCCCTACTCCCCTCACTTCAGTCAAAGTTGCCTCGTCCGTAATGCTTAGTTGCTGAATGGCCTTATCCACTTGTTTATTTAACGCTTCAAGCAGTTCATGAACGCTCCCACCCCTTTCTGGTTCATTGCCTTCATTCGACAAATAAGCGAATTGTTGCTCGTTTAATAATTCGCCCTTGGCATAAGTAAAAAGACGGTCGAGTATACCCGTAATATGTTGTAGATGAAAGCCGGGCGACGCCATTCCGCCGGCTTTTACCCAAAGAAATATTTCAGGGAAATCTGTCATGTAACGGTTGATCTCTTCCCTGGCTTGCAGTAAAGTATGCGCCACAGGCTGCAGTAATGGAGGTATACCGGGCATTGGCCCGCGCAGCCAAACTTCTCTTTTATGATGAACACTTTCAGTCATGGAACGTGCGTTATAAACAAAACTTAAATTTTTAATGTATTATAAGTGATTTATAATGTTCAACTTTGCAGCCGAAAAACATGCAGCATCGCCTGCTCAAATTTATATTAAATTAAGTATATTAGTTTGGTATAGTTGTTGCCGATCCTATGCTTTATAATTGAATTTTTATATGACAATATCTACAGGTACTAAAAGAAACACCTGTTTTATTTTAGTATTAATATTTTTCTGCCTAACCACAATACTCCAGAGCTGTAAGAAAAAACGCTCTGAAATGGCGACCATCCTCTATAAAAAAACGCATAATACCGTTTTTAAGGACGTCGATCCTGACGAGTTTGCTGCTTATTTCAAAAGAGAGCTTAGAAGGCAACGTGATTACATGACCAACCCGGATTGGGTTTCTGCCCATTATGTTCAAAATGATTACGAGCCCGATTTTGTATTATACCAGCTTTGGGATGGCGGATTGGATGCAATGGTTGCCAAATTCAGAAAAGCCAATGAGCATGGTCTTGATCCAAAGTTGTTCAAGCCTGACCAGATTACCGCATTGATGGATAAATTTTACAGTAAAACTGCCATCAAAACCCCACAGGATGCTTATAGGTATATTACTCAACTGGAAATTTTGTCTGCTAATTCGCTGATCGACTATTCTAACGATTTGCAATATGGAGTTATTAATCCAAAGAAACTATACTCGCGTTATTTCATCAAAACGCTTCGACCGGATAGCGCATCGATTAACAGGATATTTTCGATTGAAAACATGCCGGCTTACCTGGATAGCATTCAGCCAAAAGATCCGCAATACTTGGCTTTGCAAAAAGCTTACTTAGAGGGGTATGAGGCTCCTAAAATGTCGAAGGAAGAGACCCGGCGCATTCTGCTGGTGAACATGGAACGTTTGCGCTGGAAAAATAAGCCGACTGATAACGAGTATGTTTATGTCAACATTCCCGATTTTCACCTGGATGTGATCGACAGCGGGAAATCTATCTTAAACATGAAGGTTTGCGTGGGCGAAGGACGTAATAAGAAATACTTAAACAGCCTGGAAAACTATAATGACACCTGTAAGGTTGATAACCCATTTGCTCATGAAACGCCATTACTAAGCAGTACGATACACAGCGTTCAGGTGAATCCGATATGGAATATTCCAAGGAGTATTGCCACCAAAGAAATTATTGTAGAAGCAGCTAAAGACCCTTATTACCTGGCAAACAAAAACATCAATGTTTATTTAAATGATAAATTGATTAAAGATCCGGAAACCATAGATTGGACGAAAGTGACCAAAGAAAACAGCGAATATGAGTTTAAGCAACAGCCCGGAGCAGACAACTCATTAGGAAAGATCAAATTTTTGTTTGATAACAGAAGTAATGTTTATTTACATGACACACCTGCAAAAGACGCTTTCCATTATTCGATGCGCGCAGTGAGTCACGGTTGCGTGCGATTGGAAAAACCGCTGGACCTTGCGCAGACTCTTTTTCGCGATACAGTAAAATACAACCGGATAGTTAAAGACATGAATGAGGACGACAGCACATCGCAGGATATTGCGTTACGGCCGAAAATCCCGGTTTATATTACTTATGTAACCTGTTGGTCTGATGCTGAAGGGCAGTTACAGTTCAGAGGTGATGTGTATGGACTGGATATCGTTCTGTACGATCACCTGAAAAAATATCTTCCAGCTGAGTAAAATTGAATTAGAGGCTTGCTGTTGTTGGATAAACATAGTTGGTAGCCACATCAGCGTCTAGATATTTTGAGGTATAGCTCCGGTCGTTTCCGTTGATGAATAACACAGATCCCCCCTTAATGGTATTGATGACCTTTTTGGCAACTTTGGGAGATACGGCCGGGCACCCTTCGCTACGCCCCAGGCGACCTAATTCATTGATCGATCCCTCTGACACGTATGGCGCTGCATGAACAACGATTGAACGTGCACGGGCATTATCATTGAAACCCTCATCCATGCCATTTAATTTAAGTGAACGGCCATGTTTACCATTGTATATGCCTTCGGTAATATAGAATCCCAGGCTGCTCGCATGCGATTCGCTGG
This sequence comes from Mucilaginibacter sp., assembly GCA_019235595.1. Taxonomy (GTDB): domain Bacteria; phylum Bacteroidota; class Bacteroidia; order Sphingobacteriales; family Sphingobacteriaceae; genus Mucilaginibacter. The sequence continues at coordinate 5,320 of JAFAKI010000314.1, forward strand.
CGTTTGAGAAATATTCAGGAACATCGCCTCCGCTGCCATTGCCATGTGCCACCCATGTGTTTAATAGAAGGTCTTTATTAATCAGGTCGACAATCCACATGCGCTTGGTACAGCTTGATTTAGCTAGATCGACAATGGTAATGATCGAACTATACTGCGGCACCTTGTTAGCGGCCTTCAGGTTAAAATAGCCCGTAACGGCCTTTTGAAAAACAGCCAGATCGAGCCCCGCCTCATTTAATTGAGCCGAATTGTAAATGTCCGCAAGATATTGAGTAAAATGTTCCTTTGCAGGGATAGCTTTTACAGCTTTGTTAGTGACTTTTTTTGATTTTTCCTTTGTATCAGGTTTCCAGCTGATAGTAATAATAGCAATAGTGAAGATCAGTAGTGCACACAAAATTCCCCAGAAGCGTCTCTTCATACTCCGTTGATTTACTTTTAAGTTTAATCAATAACAAATTCAACTGACTAAGGTTAAATTAATTAGGTTCAATTGTTGTGAATACAAATGTATAAACTAAAACAATTTAACGAAATTAAAATTGCATTATTTTATACTAATAATTAAATAAATTACAATCAAATTAAAACCAGAGTCAATCAATTAATTTCTTATACGTTAAAAACCAATCAATGGTTAGGGTTGATCAGCGCACCCAGGTAATTTTTTCTTCCAGAGGTATTGAACGGCTGCCGTCGGGATTGGAATCTGCATAGCCGAGGTATAAAACGCCAATAACGTGATCATCTTCTCCCAACTTCAGAAACTTCTTCATAGGTGAGCGTGCGGCCATGCCCCCGGTGCTCCAGAATGATGCTATTCCAAGTGCAGTTGCTCCAAGAAGTATATTCTGCACTGCACAGGAAACTGCTTCTATCTCTTCAATGACAGGAATTTTAGGCAAATTGCCGCGTTTCATTACAGCCAATATCACGTGCGAGGCTTTATCACCTTGCTGATATAGCCTATTGTACTCTGTTTCCTGAAAATTCTCAAGGCTGGTGCTGCATTTATATAAGTCTGCATGTTGGTGCGAAAAATCAGAAGCTGTAGCGTATACCACAAAACGCCATGGTTCTGTAAAACCGTGTGTTGGCGCCCAATCCGCCAGTTCGAGCAACGACTCAACCTGGTAGTCGGGTATTTTTTTGCCGTTCATTGCCACTGGCTTTATACTGCGGCGGTTTTTGATAATAGTTGATATAGTAGAAAATGCCATGTCTATATAAAAAAATAGTGCCCGCAAAAATACGGGCACTATCGATATAATATTTTAATTAAATGTAATAATTAATACAATTTTGGATATTTAGCCGGATTTGCGTCGTTCATCATATTATAAACTGCTTCCACCACATCATCCAATGAGGGTTTGCTGAAGTAGTCGCCGTCCGTTCCATAAGGTGGGCGGTGCTCCTTTGCAGGCAGTGTTTTTGGCTGCGAATCAAGGTGATAATATCCGTTTTGTGTTTCCAATATCCTTTGAAGGATATAGGCTGAGCCACCTCCCGGCATATCTTCATCTACCACCAGCAACTTGTTGGTTTTCTTTAACGAATCACCACAAACATTCTCTGTATCAAAAGGATATAAAGTCTGGGGATCGATCACTTCAATATGGATGCCCATCTTTTCCAATTCCTCGGCAGCTTCCATCACGATGCGTAACGTTGAACCGTAGGAAACAACGGTCATATCAGAACCTTCTTTCAATACCTCAGCTTTACCCAACGGCACAGTGAACTCTCCCACATTGGATGGCAAGCGTTCTTTCAAACGATAGCCGTTCAGACATTCTATTACCAAAGCAGGTTCATCCCCGCGAAGCAAAGTATTATACATACCGGCAGCCTGTGTCATATCACGCGGCACACAAATATGCAAGCCGCGCATGGCGTTCAATATCAATCCAAGTGGCGAACCAGAATGCCAGATACCTTCTAAACGGTGCCCGCGGGTACGGACAATTACCGGCGCCTTTTGTCCGCCACGTGTGCGATAGCTCAAAGAAGCCAGATCATCACTCAAAACCGTGGTAGCATAAATCAGATAGTCCAGATATTGTATTTCGGCTATAGGTTTTAGTCCACGCATAGCCAAACCCATACCCTGCCCTATAATGGTCGCTTCGCGGATGCCGGTATCTGAGATACGTAAATCGGAATATTTATTCTGCAATCCGGCAAACCCCCGATTCACATCCCCAATCGCTCCAACATCTTCTCCAAAAGCAACCAGTGACTTATCGCGCTCAAAATTACTGTCGAAACAGGCATTTAATATCTCGCGACCGTCCAACAATTTTGCATCGTCATCGTAGGCCGCTTTAATAACAGGCACATTTAACGGTGATAGTGCTGTTTCTGTAAATAATTTAGAATTAAAACGTTCACTATTCTTTTCAGCCTCGCCATTCAACCAATTAACAAGGCCCTGGCGGCTGTATAATTTTTCTTTTACTGTAATACGCAACGCCTTCCTGCCCGCTGCAATAGCATCTTTGCGTCCGGGATCAACCGTTGCCTTTAATGCTGTAACAACTTCTTTAAGCTTGTCACTGTTTTCGCTTTCATTGGCTATTTGCTCGATCAATTCCGAAACCTGTCTGATTTCCTCATTGATCTCCCCTGCTAACTTATTCCATACTTCCCGTTGAATCTCGCGCACATATTTTTTTGCGGTTGCCTCCAACGCGTCCATTTCCTCTTCAGTCGCGATAGCCGATTCGATCATCCATTTACGCATTTGCAGCAGACAATCGTGTTCGTTTTCCCATGCAAGGCGTTCTTTTGATTTATAACGCTCATGCGAACCCGAAGTAGAATGCCCTTGCGGCTGAGTCATTTCTGTTACGTGGATCAGTACGGGCACATGCTCGCGGCGACAAACATCAATAGCACGCTCATAAGTTTCGCAAAGGGCTACATAATCCCATCCGCGTACCTTAAATATCTCGTAGCCATTAGTGCCATCTTCCCGCTGGAAGCCTTTTAATATTTCAGAAATATCTTCTTTGGTAGTCTGAAGTTTAGCAGGGACCGAAATAGCATAAGCATCATCCCAGATTGAAATAGCCATGGGTACCTGCAGCACCCCGGCAGCGTTAAAGGCTTCAAAAAATAAGCCTTCGGATGTAGAACCGTTACCTATCGTTCCAAACGCCACCTCGTTACCATTTACAGAAAACTGCTTCAGGTATTCCAGTTCCTTATTTTGACGGTATAATTTGGATGCATAGGCCAAGCCCAGCAAACGGGGCATGTGGCCACCAGTGGTTGAAATATCGGAGGCGCAATTCAATGTTTCCGCCTGGTTGGCCCATGTGCCATCGGCATTTACAAAACGGGTAGCAAAGTGACAATTCATTTGCCTGCCAGCTGATGCCGGGTCTTTCTCAATATCAGGAACGGCATACAACTGCGCAAAAAACTCCTTCAGGTTACTAATACCCGTGGCGAACATGAAAGTTTGATCGCGGTAATACCCCGCGCGCCAATCGCCCGCTCGAAATGCCTTCGCCATAGCCAGTTGTGCCACTTCCTTTCCATCACCAAAAATTCCAAACTTGGCTTTTCCAGTCAGTACTTCACGCCTGCCGATCAAACTGGCCTGGCGGCTCTCGAAACCAATACGATAGTCGTTTATTACTATTTTCTGGAAATCGTCAAAACTGAGCTCAGCAGTACTGAATTTGCTGGTAGCACTAATTACAGTTTCGCGCATAATAATATTTTGTTTAGAGGACAAAAGTATAAAATTCTATTTTGTAATCGTCATATGTAACACACAAAACGCTTTGTCCGTTTAATAGTTTTTAAATTATGTTAAACCTTTTATCTTTGTATTAATCAAAAAGAAAATATGAAACGATTACTGTTAGTTTTTGCGGTTATTTTAGGCTTCGCCTTCACCGCTTCGGCGCAAGATAGCGAAAAAGCCGAATTTAAGTTTAACGAGGAAAAACACGACTTCGGAAAAATCCCGCAAGGCACCCCCGTTACAACCGTATTCGAGTTTACCAATATCGGTAAAGAACCGCTTATCCTTACCAATGTGCAACCTACTTGTGGCTGTACCATTGCCGATTACACCAAGACACCTGTGAAAAGCGGCGAAAAAGGCCTCATCAAGATCACTTTTAATGCAGCGGCTGTGACACCTTTTAATAAAACTATCGTAGTTACCTCAAATGCTAAAACACCCACTAAATATTTAAATATTGTGGGCGAAGTGGTTGCTAAGGCACCGCCAAGCAGTAGTAAATAAAAAGATTGACTAAAATCATTGCGAAAGCCTTCCCGATAAGTCAGGAAGGCTTTCTTCTTTCCATACCTTTTTACTATAACGAAAATTTTACCAAAATTTTTATTTGAATTCGATACACTATCTTTTACTAATTTTGCATCATGCCAAAAATTTCAAAAAAGGGGCTGCAGATGCCAGCCTCGCCTATACGTAAACTTACCCCTTTTGCAGATAAGGCGAAGCTGGAGGGTAAGAAAGTTTATCACCTTAATATCGGTCAGCCGGATATTGAAACGCCTGAAGGGATGCTGAACGCGATTAAAAACATCGACTTCAAAGTGTGGGCATATACTCCATCTGAGGGTACTTTGTCCTACCGAAAAAAGCTGACGGAGTATTATAACAAACTCGGATATAACATCACCCCGGATAATATACTGGTGACCACCGGCGGATCGGAAGCAATTATTATTGCGATGATGGCCTGCCTTGATGCGGGAGACGAAGTGATTATCCCCGAACCATTTTATGCCAACTACAATGGCTTTGCCTGCCAGAGTGGTGTTGAGGTAAAACCCATTTTGTCCTATATCGACAATGGTTTTGCCCTTCCCCCTATCAGCGAGTTTGAGAAACTGATCACCGAAAAAACTAAGGCTATATTCATTTGCAGTCCTAACAACCCGACAGGTTACCTTTATTCGAGGGAAGAAATGGAAGCTCTGAAGGAACTGGTGCTGAAACATGATCTGTACCTGTTCGCAGACGAAGCTTACCGCGAGTTTTGTTATGACGGCCGCGAGTTTCTTTCACCAATGCACTTAAGCGGACTGGATGATAATGTGATTGTATTGGATACTGTGAGCAAACGTTATAGCGCTTGCGGCGCTCGCCTGGGTTGCATCATCACAAAAAACAAGGAAGTTTGGAATACCGGGTTAAAATTTGCGCAAGCACGCTTGAGTCCGGGAATGGTGGAACAGATTGCTGGCGAAGCTGCTGTGGATACACCAGACAGTTACTTTGAAGCAGTTAATAAAGAATACACCCACCGCCGCGATACCTTAGTAAATGCATTAAATAATATGGAAGGCGTTTTCTGCCCCAATCCGGGCGGAGCGTTTTATGTAGTAGCCAGATTACCGATAGATAATGCCGATAAGTTCTGCCAGTGGATGCTGGAAGTATTCAGCTATGAGAACCAGACCGTAATGATGGCCCCTGCAACTGGCTTTTATAGCACAGCGGGTGCTGGCATAAATGAAGTACGGTTGGCATATGTGTTGAATAACAACGATATTGAAAAAGCCATGATCTGCCTGGACGAAGCCCTGAAAATTTATCCGGGAAGGACAGTTGACAGTGCGCAGCTGGCAGTTGGCAGCAAATAAGAATTTGCAGTTGACAGTTTGCAGTTGGCAATAAATAATAATTTCAATTTTCACAAAAAAGACCAGCCGATCAGGTTGGTCTTTTTATTTATAGTTCCGCATCTCCTTATCCTTTTTGCAGTACGCCCTGCCCTTCTTCTAAAAATTTAAATAGACTCTTGTTGATATAATGGTTCCAGCCGGCCTGGCAATTCTCAAAACACTCTGCTTCGGGTGTTAAACCCACGTGCGTCATGTCAACTTTGGTTGCGTTGTTTTCTTCCGAAATTTCAAATACCACTTCGGTGTCCTTCCACTCTTTTATGTCCTTCAGCCAAGGTATATGACAATCTGTAACCAGCCATGTTACCTTCTTTCCCGGGATGGCTTCCGCAATTTTAAAGGTGACAGTAGTTTCACCCCACCATATTCTGAAAACATCACCCAGGTTTTTGGCGCTTCCTTCAAAATTTTCGGCCCACCACTCGTTTACGCGACTGATCTTATCATAGGCTTCGTTAGCATTGGCGTTGCTTACCACAATGCTGCTGTGGTAGTTTTGCTGCTCTGTTAATGTTGCTGCTTTCATGACTTTTTAATTTTATTGTTTAACAATGTTTCCAAATCTTTCAGTTTGCCTTTCCAGAAGTTATCAAAGAAGCTGATCCATTTTTGAAGTTCGTCGAAACCGTCCTTTTTCAGGGTGCAGTATCGCTCCCTGCCGATGTCCTCTATCGAAATAAAGCCCGCGTTGTACATGATCTTGATGTGCTTTGATACGGCCGGACGGCTCATATCAAAATGCTCCGCCAGTGAATTAATGGGCAGGCTCTGTTCCGACAACATTTTCAGCATTTGCCGCCTGCTCGAATCAGCTATTACCTGGAATACGTCAAGCGCGGGGACTGCCATTTTTCACTTCGTTTATAATCTTGTTCATTTTATGCATATTAGACAGCCAGCCTTGCTCCATCGCGTTGAGGATTATGACGCTGAAGTTGGCTTCCTTAAAGCCGCTGTTTTCCAGCAAAAGTTCTGTTCCGTTGTCTTTTGCTTGTAAGGTCCAGTAAACAATC